>NZ_CAWQUW010000005.1:0-197243 GCF_963898195.1 Vibrio sp. L3-7
TACTTGAAGCGTTAGACCATGTTGATGGCTTGGCAAATAATGTTCTGAGCTTTGATCTGCCTGTTTATGCAGTTGATAGCGATGGCGACGATTCACTGGTGTCTCAGTTAAATGTAACCATCGGTGATGATGTTCAAATCATGCAAGGTGGTACGTTAGATATCACTGAGCCAAACCTTGCAGACGGCACAATCACAATTAATACCATTGATGTGATGCCAGAGCAAAGCGCCGATGGCGCGACGATCACTCAATTTACGTATGACGGTCAAGTTCGAACATTGGATCAAACTGACAATGGCGAGCAGCAATTTAGCTTCGCAGAAGGTGAGTTGTTTATCACTCTTGAAGGTGACGTACGCTTCGAACCAAACCGTAACCTCGACCATGAGTCTGGCCCAATCGTGAAGTCGATTGTGGTGACATCCAGCGATGGCGATGTGGATGTTGAAACGGCGACGGTTGTTCTGACCATTACCGATGGTGATATTCCAACCATCGAGTCCGTACCAAGCGTGACGCTATCAGAAACACAACTTTCTGATGGCTCGACACCAAGCGGCAGTGCGGTGAGTCAAACTGAGACTATCTCGTTTACTCACCAAAGTGATGATGTTGAGAAGTTCCGAATCGAACCGACGGAGTTCAATGTCGGCGGAGCGTTAACGTCGAACAACATTGCGGTTGAGCTTAAAGAAGACCCCGCAGACTCAGGCATCTATGTCGGCTTTATTGATGACGGTGGAACGGACGTTCCTGTCTTCAGCTTAAGCTTCTCAGGTACCACGTTGGGTGAATACACCTTTACTCTAATTGAAGCGCTAGACCATGCAGATGGCCTAGCTAATAACGATCTGAGCTTTGATTTGCCCGTTTATGCGGTAGACAGCGATGGTGATGATTCACTGGTGTCCCAACTTAACGTGACCATTGGTGATGATGTCCAAATCATGCAAGGCGGTACGTTAGATATCATCGAACCAAATCTTGTCGACGGCACAATCACAACCAACACCATTGATGTGATGCCAAACCAAAGTGCCGATGGTGCGACGATCACTCAGTTCACTTATGACGGTCAGCTACGAACGCTTGACCAAAATGACACTGGCGAACAGCAATTCAGCTTCACGGAAGGCGAGCTGTTTATCACCCTTGAAGGTGAAATGCGCTTTGAGCCGAACCGCGACCTAGACCACTCGGTGAGCGAAGATATCGTGAAATCGATAGTGGTGACTTCAAATGATTTTGATAATGATCCGGTGACTTCAACCATTACTCTAACCATTACTGATGGTGACAATCCAACTATTGATGCGGTGCCGAGCGTATCACTTGAAGAAGCTAATCTTGCTGATGGTTCCACGCCAACTGGTAGTGCGGTTAACCAAACGGAAACCATCACTTTCACTAATCAAAGTGACGATGTTGAGATATTTCGTTTAGAGCCAAGTGAGTTTAATACTAACAACGCGCTCAAGTCCGATGGCTTGATTATTGAGATTCGAGAGGAACCAACAGACTCTGGCAATTATATTGGTTTCACGACCGATATTTCGAATGTCGAAACCACGGTATTCACTCTCGAATTTAGCAGCACCACTTTAGGTGAATATACCTTTACGCTTCTTGAAGCCATTGATCACACGCCTATTCAAGGCAATAACGACTTAACATTCAACTTGCCAGTATACGCAGTCGATAGCGATGGTGATGATTCTTTGATGTCGCCATTAGCCGTGACTATCACTGATGATATTCAAGTGATGGTTAATGACTCTCTCACTATTGAAGAGCCAACTGTTGCAGATTTAGCTGCAGGTACGCCGACGACAGCTACCGTTAATGTACTTGATGAAGAAGGTGCTGATGGTGCGACGATAACTCAGTTTACTTACGATGGTGGGGCGGTATTAACGCTTGACCAAAACGATACGGGTGAGCAGAAGTTTGTGGTAGCTGACGGTTCATTGTTTATCACTCTTCAAGGTGAAGTGCGCTTCGAACCTAATCGTAATTTAGACCACACGACCAGCGAAAATATCGTGAAGTCTATAGTCGTCACTTCTAGCGATTCTGATAACGATGTTGTGTCCTCAACCGTCACGTTAACCATCACCGATGGTGATATTCCAACCATTGATGCGGTGCCAAGCGTTACTCTTTCTGAAACTAATTTGAATGACGGCTCTGCACCAAGCGGCAGCGCAGTAAGTCAGACCGAGACGATTACTTACACGAATCAAAGTGATGATGTGACGGGTTTCCGCATTGAGCCTACTGAGTTCAATACTGGCGGCACGTTGAAATCGAATGGGTTAGTAGTTGAGTTGAAAGCCGATCCAACCACACCGGTCGGATACATTGGTTACGTTACTGATGGCTCGAACGTTGAAACCAACGTGTTTACGATTAGCTTCTCGGATACCAACTTAGGCCAATACACATTCACTTTGCTTGAAGCGTTAGACCATGCTGATGGCTTATTGAATAATAACTTGAACTTTGATCTTCCTGTTTACGCTGTCGATAGCGATGGCGATGATTCTTTGGTTTCTCAATTGAGTGTAACCATCGGTGATGATGTCCAAATCATGCAGGATGGTACCTTAGATATCACTGAACCAAATCTTGCAGACGGCACAATCACAACGAATACCATTGATGTGATGCCAGAGCAAAGTGCCGATGGCGCGACGATCACTCAGTTTACTTATGACGGGCAAGTTCGAACTCTGGATCAAACTGACAATGGTGAGCAGCAATTTAGCTTCACAGAAGGTGAGTTGTTCATCACTCTTCAAGGTGACGTGCGCTTTGAGCCCAACCGTAATCTAGACCACACGTCTAGCGAAGACATCGTGAAGTCGATTGTGGTGACCTCAAGCGATTCAGACAATGACGTATTGACTTCAACAGTAACTCTGACCATTACCGATGGTGATATCCCAACCATTGATGCAGTGCCAAGCGTTACGCTTTCGGAAACTAACTTAAGTGACGGCTCTGCGCCTAGCGGCAGTGCAGTAAGCCAAACTGAGACGATTACTTTCACTAATCAAAGTGATGATGTGACTAACTTCCGCATTGAGCCAACTGAGTTTAATACTGGTGGCACGTTGAAATCGAATGGGTTTGCGGTCGAGATAAAAGAAGACTCTGCTAATCCGGGTACCTACATCGGTTTTATTACCAATGGCTCAGGCACTGAAGTTCCTGTCTTCACCATTAGCTTCTCGGCAACGACGCTGGGTGAATACACCTTTACCCTACTTGAAGCGCTAGACCATGCAGATGGCCTAGCTAATAACGATCTGAGCTTTGATCTTCCCGTTTATGCGGTAGACAGCGACGACGACGATTCATTGGTGTCTCAATTGAATGTGACCATTGGTGATGATGTTCAAATCATGCAAGACGGTACGTTAGATATCACCGAGCCAAATCTTACCGATGGCACAATCACAACCAATACCATTGATGTTATGCCAAATCAGAGTGCCGATGGTGCAACGATCACTCAGTTCTCTTTTGGCGGTATTGTCAAAACACTCGATCAAAGCATCGTAGGCGAGCAGCAGTTCAGCTTCACCGAAGGTGAGTTATTTATCACTCTTCAAGGCCAAGTGCGCTTTGAACCTAATCGTGACCTTGACCATACGACCAACGAAGATATCGTGAAGTCGATAGTGGTAACTTCAAGTGATTTCGATAACGATCCGGTGGCCTCAACCGTTACGCTAACCATTACCGATGGTGATATTCCAACCATCGATGCAGTGCCAAGTGTTACGCTCTCAGAAACAAACTTAGCGGATGGTTCTGCACCAAGTGCCGGCGCGGTAAGCTCAACACAGACGATTACTTTCACCAACCAAAGTGACGATGTGGTTCGTTTCCGCCTAGAACCAACCGAGTTCAATACCAACGATGCACTTAAATCGAATGGCTTAGCGGTCGAACTGCGTGAAGATCCTCAAGGCTCTGGTCAGTACATCGGTTTTACTACTAGTTCGTCTAATGTAGAGACAACGGTATTTACACTGGACTTCAACGCCGGAACCTTAGGCGAATACACCTTTACTTTAATCGAAGCTCTGGATCATCAAGACGCGCGTGGCAACAACGATTTAAGCTTTGATCTGCCAGTGTATGCGGTTGATAGTGATGGCGATGACTCGTTAGTTTCTCAGCTTGGCGTGACCATTGGTGATGACGTACAACTGATGCAAGGCGGTACAATAACTAGTAATGAGCCTGCTGCGAGTGTAGAAACGTCGAATGTTATTGATGTGATGCCGAAACAAAGCGCTGATGGGGCGAAAGTTACCTCATTCGTTTTTGAGGGGAACAGCGCAGAAAACCTCAATCAAAATGTGAATGGTGAACAAGAGTTTGTCTTCACTGAGGGTTCAGTATTTATTACGACGGAAGGTGAGATACGTTTCGAACCAGTACGTAATCAAAATCATGCTGGGGGTGATATTACCAAGTCTATTGAGGTGACGTCTGTTGACCTCGATGGCGATATTGTCACATCGACTGTGACGCTGAAGATTATCGATGGTGACCTTCCTACAATCGACCTTGTTCCCGGAATTACGTTATCTGAAGTGGATCTGGCTGATGGCTCTGTGCCAACGGGCAACCCAGTAACGATGACACAAACCATTACCTACACAGCGGGTAGTGACGACGTAAGCCATTTCAGAATTGACCCTACGCAGTTCAATACTTCAGGGGCTTTGAAATCGAATGGTCTTGATGTTCAGATAAAAGAGCAACCAGCAGATTCCGGTAATTACATTGGTTTCGTGAAAGACGGTTCTAACGTAGAAACCAACGTCTTCACGATCAGCTTCTCGACGAGCAATTTAGGGCAATATACGTTCACACTGCTTGAGGCATTAGATCATGTAGATGGATTACAAAACAATATACTAAGCTTCGATGTCCCTGTTTTGGCGGTTGATGCGGATGGTGATGATTCAGCAATGTCGCCTATGACGGTTGCGATCACCGATGACGTACAAGGTGTTCAAGATGGTACCTTGAGTATCACTGAGCCTTCATTAGCTGATTTGACATCGGGTACGCGACCTACGACGCCAATCATTGATGTTATGCCAACACAGAGTGCTGATAGCGCGAAAGTGACACAGTTTACTTACGATGGTGGCACAGCTGTTACGCTAGACCCAAGCATCGCCACAGAACAGGTCTTTACCGTAACCGATGGCTTATTGTATATCACCATTGAAGGGGAGGTTCGTTTTGAACCGAGCCGAGATCTCGACCATTCATCCGGCGATATCGTAAGAACGATTGTCGTCACCACCAGTGATTTTGATAACGATACAGATACTGCGGATGTCACTTTGACGATCAAAGACGGTATCGATCCAGTTATTAACGTGGTTCCAGATGTTAACTTATCGGAAGTCAACCTAGCGGATGGCTCGATGCCAAGTGGTTCTGCGGTAAGTTCGACTCACACAATCACTTATACCGAAGGAAGTGATGATTTTAGTCACTTTAGAATTGCTACCAACGAATTCAATCCTGGCGACCTGCTGAAATCAAGTGGTCTTGTCGTTCAACTTAAAGAAGATCCGGCTTCAGCAGGTGATTACATCGGTTTTACTGATGATGGCGCGGGCAACGTCACTGACGTATTCACAATTCGCTTTGATAGTGTCAACAAAGGTGAGTTTACTTTTACCTTGATTGAGGCGCTTGATCATCTTAATGGTGTACTGCATAACGATCTAACTTTCCGTCTACCGGTTTATGCCGTTGATACCGATGATTCTGAATCAACGAAGCGCGATGTGGTGGTTACGATAGAAGATGACATCCAGCAAATGCAAGATGGCTTCTTAACCATTACCGAACCAAATACTGGATCACCTACAACGGCGACAGTCGATGTGATGCCAATACCAAGTGCAGACGGCGCGAATATTACGCAGTTCACGTACGACGGTGGTTCTCCGATTACTCTGAATCAAAACAACAATGGCGAACAGGAATTTGTTTTCACTGAAGGTTCATTGTTTGTCACGTTAGCGGGTGATGTAAGATTCGAACCAAACCGCAACCTAGATCATTCTGCAGGTAACATTGTTAAGTCAATTGTGTTCACCTCTTCAGACTTTGATAACGATATCTTTTCCTCAACAGTCACGCTCACCATTATTGATGGCGATGGCCCAACGTTAAATGTTGTACCGAGTGTTAGCCTGTCGGAAAGCTTGCTTGCTGATGGTTCTACCCCTGGTACAGCCGCGGTCAGTGTGACTCAAACGATCACTTCACTTGCAAGCAGTGATGATATTGCTGAAATAGTGGTGGAAGTAGGGCTATTCAATACGAGCGGCGCGCTAAAGTCGGATGGTTTGTCACTGAGTTTGCGTGAAGACCCTGCAAATTCGGGCGACTATATTGCATTTACTACTGACGGGATGGGTGTAGAAAAAACCATATTCACTCTAGATTTTAATGATGCTAATCCGAGTCAATATACATTCACCCTATTTGAGCATTTGGATCATGTTGATGGCTTAGGAAATAACGATCTGAGCTTTGATCTTTCTGTTTACGCAGAAGATACCGACGGTGATATCTCAGCGTCTAAACCATTGACTGTCACTATTACCGATGATGTTCAGCTGATGCAGTCAGGTGCGCTCAACATCACTGAGCCAACTACGGGAACACCCACCACAACAGTCTTTGATGTAATGCCTGCGCAAAGTGCAGATGGCGCCACAATCACTAAGTTTACCTATGGTAGCCAACCAGAAGAGTCTCTGGTACAAACCGACACGGGTGAGCAAGAATTTGTGTTCATTGAAGGTTCTCTGTTTATCAACCTCGAAGGTGATGTGCGTTTCGAACCTAACCGCAATCTGGATCATTCGAGTGGTAACATCGTTAAGACCATTACGGTGACATCGGAAGATAAGGATGGTGATATTGTCACCTCGACAGTAACGCTAACTATTGCGGATGGTGCTCCACCAACTATCGACACAGTACCCACGGTTGCGTTGGCTGAAGCGAATTTGGCTGATGGTTCTTCACCGATCTTACCTGTGAGTCAGACTGAAACTATTACCTTCACGGAAGGCAGTGATGACTTGAGCTATTTCCGTATTGATACGGCCCAATTCAACACATCGGGCGACCTGAAAGCGGATGGTTTGGTTGTTCAGCTAAAAGAAGATCCTACCAACAGCGGCACCTATATTGGTTTTGTGGAAAGCGGCGGTGTTCAAACGGACATCTTCACCATCACTTTTAGTAGCGTGGTTTTAGGCGAGTACACATTCACCTTGCTGGAAGAGTTAGATCACCTGCCAGTACAAGGCAACAATAACCAAATCTTCACTTTGCCAGTAATCGCTGTCGATAAAGACAATACTGACTCAGCGATGAAACCTCTTACGGTGACCATTACCGATGATGTTCCAACCATCACTGACACCACTGTCGCGAGTACGTTTGTGGTTGATGAAGATGATCTTGGTGTTCTGGCACAAGCGACGGGTTCGTTTGTAACCACAGAAGGTGCAGACCAAGTCGAGGTTTACGAACTACGCGATATCGCAACTCTGGAAGCAACGCTATCGTCAGGCAATGAAGGTATTAAGATCACTGAGATCACCGGTGCTGCCAACACGACCACCTACCAAGGGGCGACCGACCCAAGTGGAACGCCAATATTCACATTAGTGCTGACTGATGATGGTGCTTACACCTTTACCTTGCTTGGCCCTCTAAATCACGCCACGACACCGAGCAACCTCAATACGTTAACTATACCGTTTGATGTTGTCGCTGTTGATGGTGATGGCGATGATTCCAACCAATATGTATTGCCAATCGAGGTGCTAGATGATGCACCTGTGATGACAGCACCAACGGGTGAAATGACTGTTGATGAAGACGATCTTTCAGGCATTGGTTCGGATCAATCTGAAGACACCATCATCAATGGACTGTTCACCGTCGATGAAGGTGCTGATGGCGTTGTGAAGTATGAACTGGTTGATGAAGATTTAGTTCTGACGGGCTTAACCTCCGATGGAGAAAGTTTAGAGTGGCGAGCTGTTTCACCGATTGGCACAACATTTACTTATGTTGCCCAGACAGTGACGAGCAATGAAGAGGTGTTCAAAATTGTTTTCGATACCTCAAACAACAGTTATCAGTTTGAACTGTTTAAACCCCTCAAGCATCCTGACGGCGCAGATGAAAACTCGATTGATCTTAACTTCTCTGTTGTGGCAGAAGATTTTGACCAGGACCAATCGAACGCTATCGACCTGAAAATCACGGTAACGGATGATGTTCCGTTGGTGACAACTCAATCGATCACTCGTCTTGAAGGTCAGGGCTATGGCAACTCCAAAGTCAACATGTTTGCTGATGCTACTGATATTGGTGCTGATGGGGCGGTTCTCAGTCGAATTGAAGGTATTACTAGCAACGGTGCAGATATTGTTTTCCGTACAGGAAATAGTGGTCCTTACAATGATGGTTTCGATTTAAACAGTGATACTCAACAGGTTCGTGTTTATGAGCAAACCGATGATGGTAGTGGTGTAGTTACTAGAGAGCTTGGCCGATTACGTATTAACTCAAATGGTGAAGTGGAATTTAGAGCCAATGGCTACCTAGATCATGATGGTGACACTATCGACTTCTCCATTAACGTGATTGCGACAGATGGAGACTTAGACACCTCTGAAACACCGTTAGATATCACTATTACTGATAGGGACTCTACCAGAATAGCGCTGAAAGTGACGACCTTCGAGGACGCGGGTAGAGATTCAACGATACCTTATGCAACGGGCGATGCGCCGACTCTTGAGAACGTTCAAGATAACCAGAGTGGTTTGCCTAATGCGCCAGCTCAAGTTGCGCTGCAAGTTAACCTGTATGACCAAGATAACAACGAGTCTATCGGCCAACTGACGATTCAAAACAGCAACCACAGAGGCTCGTTCTATTACTTTGATGGCATGGAGTATCACAAGCTAGATCCAGAACCTAACGGCGATATCATATTTGATGCCTCTGTGATGGACCAAAGTTTTGCTCCAAACCCAAATGAAGTAAGACAAACCATTGCGACGATCGACAACCTGTTCTTTGTCCCTGACCAAAACTTTGGGTCAAATAACAATGGTGTGCGAATCAATTATGAACTTGAAATTGATAACAATGGCACTCCTGATCACACCATTAATTCAAACTTTAGAATTGAGATTGAAGCTGTGGCTGATATCGCGACTTGGGATGACACCAATAGTACGTATCAGTATCAAGTGAACGAAGATGAAGACAATGTCACGTTACAGTTGAACGCAGAATCACAAGATAACAGCCGCACTGAAACTATCACCTATGAACTAGAAGCTGTGCAGGGCAGCGGTGAGTTTGAGTTACTCGATCAAAGTGGCAACGTGCTTACGCCTACTGGTGGTGTTTATATTATCGCTGCTGGTGATATCAATAGCACCGTGGTCAACCCTATTGATAACTTCTCTGGTCAAATTGAGTTTAAAGCAACAGCGATAACGGAAGAGACGCGTAACCCATACGATGATGCGGCCAACGGTGGAGCTAACGATAAGACGACAGCTCGCTCGGTAGAGCAAAACATTATTATTGATGTGACCGCAGATGCGGACCCTGGCACATTCAGTATCAGTCGAATTCAGATCAACGAAGACAATATTGATGATCCTGATTATCTAGGTCCTTTGGACAATAAAGATGCGTTCACGCTAGACGAAGTCATTACCATGACAGGGTCGGTGGATACTGACGGCTCTGAAAAACTATTTGTTCGTATTAACAATATTACTGAAGGCGCGGTGCTTAGCAGTACTGATAGCAATGTAATCATCAACACTGTGACTATCAATGGCATCGTTTACCAAGAGATTGCTTATTCTGACTTAGCGAAAATTGAAGTTACTCCGACTAAACACAGCAATGTTGATTTTACCTTCGATGTAACGGGTGTAGTTAAAGACACTGCGACCTTGTCTACTGGTTCGCAAGTCGATGAAGAAATTTTAGGGACTAAAACGGTTAATGTTGAGGTTAAAGGTGTCGCTGATGTTCCTTACGGTGGGACGAATGGTACAGATTGGACAACGTTTACAGATGGCTCGACAAACGGTGTTCAAACTACCATTGAAGAGAGTCAAAATGGCGATAGCTTTGCTCTGCTTGACTTCACTGTATTGTCTGGAGAAAGAAGACCTGATACTGGTACTACGCCATTAGCTGATGATGGTTCAGAATCCATCACTGTGATTCTATCGGGCATACCCGACGGAGTTATTCTTGAAGACGGCGACGGTACAGTGATTGATCTTAACTTTGTTGGTTACGAGACTGGACCGGGCGGCAGTCCTGACTTATCCAAACCTATCTATGAAGCGAACATTACTGAGGCGGGTAAAACTTCAGGTATTCGCATCAGACCTGTCGACTCTTCAACCGAAAATATTCACATTCAAGGTAAAGTGATTGTTACTGAGAATGATGGTCATACACTGTCCTTCGATCAAGAGGTTCGAGTGCTTGTTATACCTCGAATCGACACATCAGCAACTTATGTCAATACGACTAACGGTGATGAAGATACGGCTATCAACATTGATTGGCACCCCGAAGGTGCAGACTATATTGATTCTGATGAGCATTTCACTTCGATTACGATTTCCGGTATTCCATCGGGTGTCACACCTACCGTAAATGGTGATGTTACTGTTGTAAATGATGGTGCAGGTACGTTAACGATTACACCTAAAGACGCGAGTCAAACACCGGAACAATTTACTCAAATTGCATTAGCGAATAACTTCATTCAAATGACGCCTCCGGCTGATTCTAGTGCAGATTTTACGTTGACCACCGAACTTAAAATGGAAGAGCGAGATCATGAGTATACGTCTAGCGGCCTAGAGGATAAAGATGGTGGTTATGTCGAAGCCGATCCAGATATAACCGGAATCATTAACGTTCAAGTACGACCTGTGGTTGAACCAGGAGATGCCAATAACAAACTTGTTGTCGATGAGATTGCAGGTCTTACAGATCTAACAACAGCGGTTGCAGATGCTCTGACCGGTGTCCTTAAATTTACAACCAATAGTGACAATACATCGGTAACGGATGAGTTCGTTATTCGTTACGAAGAAACTGATGCTTCGTCTGCTATCGAAGAAGTGGACCAGTTAGTTATTCAATTAACAAACGTGGACGACTCGGCGCTATCAGATGATGTGCTCAATCAGTTACTTGTTATTGGTGCTGCTTATGAAGGCAACGGTCGCTGGGTTGTTACCAATGAAGATCTGTTTAGTATCAGTGCACCGAACGGGCTTACTTTTCCTCCTGTCTCTAATCTCCCGAACGTTTTCAATGACATTAAGATGACCATCTTTAGTACAGTGATTGATCGCGGTGATGGTTTCGAAACTGAGTCGTCACCAGCAGTTCAGAGGGAAGGTGAAGTGAACTTGTCATTCCCAGAAGTGCTTGTTGGTGGAAATGAGGTTGCCGCAGATATTGCGATTGTGCCAGACAGCGTTATCGATGCTGTAGAAGATATTCAGCTTGATCTCGGTGCGGCGTTAAACGGTATTCTGAGCTTTACTGGTCGAGACGGTTCTACCGACCAAGTGACGGTAATCATCGATGGCACTCTGGTTATAGATTCTAATACATCATTCCCAATTAGCCTGTCGGGAACAAGTGATGTTGACTTTGTGAACGGAAAATATGTTTACGAGACTACAGTAGAACAGGGTGTAACTGTTGATTCATCGGGCTTGTTACTGAACCTGCCACCAAACTACTCAGGTGACTTTAGGTTGCCGATGACCATAGTGACCAAAGATCTACAATCTGGTGATGAGAAAACCTTAGTTACTGAAGTCGTCATCAAAGTTGCACCTGATGCAGAGACGGATCCAACGATCGATGTCACTGTCGTGGGATCTTTTGATGATGCCTTTAACCCTGTCGATACTGATGGTCAGAGTGGACAAGATCCAGTTGGTTACGAAGACACCTATATTCAGCTCGATTTCAACTCGACCATTTCGGATCAAGTTTCAGGCATCGAGGGTGGTCAAGAAGAGTTTACGTCTATTACTTTAACGTTGGACGACCCTTCAATTGGTGCATTCTATGACAATACGGGTACCTCATTAGGTACATCTGTCACGTTTAATCAGGCTGAAATAGCGGCAGGTGCTCTAGATAATGTGCTCTTTAGAGCTGTAACAAACTACCCAACGAGTAATGATATTAACCAAGTGCAGGTTAATGTCAGCGGAACAGTCACTGATACAGCAACCTATAATGATCCTGCTTCACCTGCCGGCACTGCGACCGACAGCGATACTTTTAATACAAGCGTTAGCTTTGATGTTGTTCCTGTTGTCGATGATGTACTTGTTACAGGTCCGGGCAGCGATCCGGATGTTATCGAGATTACCGGTAACGAAGACCAGCTTATTTCTTTGTCAGGAACGGGGCCTGTATCGATCGCACTGACTGACCTTGATGGATCAGAGCAGTTTGTTTCGATTAAGTTTACGGATGTTCCTGATGGTTTCCAGATGCGTGCGGATGCTGGCTCGACATACACCGTGAAAAATAACGGTAATGGAGAGTGGAGTGTTCAACTGCCTCAAGCTTCAGGGCTTTCATTCGACCTGAGTGAGATTTCGATCTTACCGCCTAAAAACTTCAGTGGAACTGCCGAGTTTGGCGTTGAAGTATTCACTCAGGAATCTTTGCTGGGTGTACCTACAGCGGCGGCAAACTTACCAAGCTTCAAACTGCATGTAGTACCTGTTGGTGACGATGTTGATACCAACCCGACCGATTCTGTTACAGGCAATGAAGGCCAAAATATTGATATCGAAATCAATGCGACCATTTTGGACAAAGAGCTGTCGGCAACAGGAAGCGGAACGTTTACCGAAAACGCACCAGAAACATTTCGGGTTGAAGTGGCGGGTGTGCCTCAAGATGCTTCTATTTTCTATCCAGACGGTACGACATTGGCTAGCTACGATCCGGCAACACAACTATGGACACTTGATGTTCCGGCTCAGTCGCTCGATAAGATCGTATTTAACTCGGGTGAACACAACAGCGATGCGGGCAATGCGCTTGGCATCACTGGACCACTGCAGATTACGGTGCGTTCTGTGGATACAGACGCTGACAATACGGAATACTTGGGTACGCCAACCAGTTTCGATGTTGATTTGGTGATTGATCCTATTAACGATCAACCGACGTTTGTGAATGTGACCAACATTGAAACGCCGGAAGACATCAGTATCGCTATCGACAACTTTAGTATCTACGATGTTGACGCTAACTTTGATAACCCAGATGCGCCTTATATTCTTACGTTGCAAGTGGATCCAACATTGCCGGGAGCGCAAGGCGTGTTTGAGTTCACTAGCTCACCTGACGTGTCGTTTGTATTGCAGGCTGATGGCTCGCTTGTGATTACAGGTAAAGAAGCTGACATCAATACCGCTTTGACCAATGGGGCTGTGACATTCAAACCAGACCCTGACCAGAACTACCTTAATCAGAATGGGTTGGTTACGATCAATGCAACGCTTGATGACGGTGGTAATAACGGTCTGATTGACGCGGGTGATCCGAATACCGCTCAAACCAATCAAACTACTTTCACCATTAAAGTGACAGAAGTGAATGACGCTCCGGTCGCTACCGATGTTGATTTGGGCTCGATTGCCGAGGAGGGTCAACTTGTGATTGTTGAAGGTGATTTGATTACAGCAAGTTCTGATTTAGAAAATCATAACCTCACAGTAGCGGGCGTGACTCTTACTCAAGGTCAAGGTCAATTACAGCGCTTTGAGAACGCAGGTGGTGCTGACAACGCTACGGTTACAGGCCCATTCTGGATATTCACGGCAGCCAATGACTTCAATGGCGATGTTAAGCTTGGTTATTCGATTATTGATGATGGTACCACCAACGGTGCGCCTGACTTCCTAACAGACAATGCGGAAATCAACCTTGTAGTGACAGAAGTCAACGACCAACCAGTGGCAACCAATGTTGATTTAGGCACCATGCCAGAAGAAGGCCAGTTGATCATTAAAGCGGAAGATCTAATTGCTGCGACGACAGACCCTGAAGGCGATGCGATTACAGTGACTGGGGTTGCTATCGACCAAGGTCAGGGACAGCTTCAGAAGTTTGAAAATGTTGGCGGTGTAGATGACAACTCGATCAATGGCCCATACTGGGTATTCACTGCAGCTGATGATTACAATGGTGACGTTAAATTCACTTATACCGTGGAAGATGATGGCACAACCAATGGCGCGAATGACTTCTTAACGGATACTGCTGAAATCAGTGTTGTGGTAACGGAAGTGAATGATCAGCCGGTGGCAACGGATATCGACTTAGGAAACATCCTTGAAGAAGGTCAGTTGATCATTAAAGAGGGCGATTTAATTGCTGCGACAAGCGACCCGGAAAATGACACGATTACCGTGACTAATCTGGTGCTCGATGAAGGCCAAGGCCAGTTACAGCGCTTCGAGAACGTAGGTGGTGCTGATGACGCTATGATTTCTGGCCCGTACTGGATATTTACGGCGGCTGATGAATACAACGGTAACGTTAAATTCACCTATACCGTTGAAGATGATGGTACCACCAACGGCGCTAATGACTTCCTAACGGATACTGCAGAGATTACCGCGATTGTCGACGGCGTGAACGATACACCTGTTGTTAATGGTGACAGTGTAACTACTATTATTAACGAGGATGTTGGTCAGCTATTGAGTGGTATCAATGTCAGTGACCCTGATTATGTTGATACATTTTCTGATGATCTCATGACCGTTACGCTGACAGTGGATTACGGTACATTGAACGTATCACTTCCTGCAGTGACGACGGTGATGGTCAACGGCAACAACACCGGTTCGGTTATCTTAGTTGGCACTTTGAGTGACCTAAATGCGCTGATTGATACGCCAACCAGTCCAAACGGTGTCTACCTTGATGCGAGCCTGTCTCCAACCAATAGCATTGGCTTAGAAGTTGTCGCCAAAGACAGCGGAAACCCTTCGGGTATCGCGATAGAGACGACGCCTGTGGTTTACAATATCGCGGTGACGCCAGTCGCGAATGCACCAACCTTGTCGGTTGATACTGCGTCTAATTACGTGAGAAATATTACCGCGAGTCAGTCAGTCAGTGCGAGTGGCATTCCTTTGGTTGGAATTATCGCTGCCTTAACGGACATTACTGAGGAGCTAACGCTGCATATCAGCGATGTGCCTGCTGGTGCTCAAATCACTAGTGACGTTGGTTCTGTGACCGATCTCGGTGGTGGTGTTTGGGTGGCAACGGCAGATGCGATCGATAGCTTGCAAGCAGTAGGGCTTTCTCAAACTCCGGGTAGTTACACGCTTAAAGTTGAGGCGGTTTCTGAAGAGACTGACAACAACGATACGGCGACATCAGCTTCAATCGACCTTAACCTGAATATTGTGTCTGACGCGGTCGATATTAATCTGGCTTCGGAAACTGACGATATTCAACTATTGGCTAGCGCGAATGCGACTGACCTAACTGCGGGTTCTGGAAATGACCGACTGGAAGGTGGCGCGGGTGACGATACGCTTGTTGGCGGTGATGGTAACGACACACTGATTGGCGGCGGTGGTTCAGATATTCTAACTGGTGGCGATGGTATGGACTCGTTCGTATGGCTTAATATCGAAGATGGCGTTGAAGACACCATTACCGATTTCAGCCTATCTGAAGGTGACCAGATCGACTTGCGCGAAGTATTGCCAGAGCTGAAGAACACATCTCCAGACATGACGGCGTTACTGCAACAGATAGACGCGAAAGTGGAAGGGGATGATATTGAGCTTACGATCAAGTCTGATGGTTTAGGTACCACGGAACAGGTGATTGTGGTTGAAGATCTTGCACCTCAGTTGACGCTAAGCAGCACCATGCCGTCAGACATTCTGGATGCGTTAGTACAGCAGAATGTCATCACTCACGGTTAAAGTTAAATAGGTGAGCGCTAGTTACGTGTTCGATAGTTAAGGGCACGATAGCGATTAGAAGCGAACCATCAAACCATAACGAAATAGGCCAGCAATGCTGGCCTATTTTTTGGTCACTGTATAAATCGAAAAGAGGTTACTTAAGAGAGTTGTGGATCAGGAACTCTTCTTCAACGCCTTTTAGTTTCATCTCATCCATAATGAAGTTCACCGTGTTCAACAAACGTTGTTCACCTTTTGGAATCAGGTAGCCGAATTGGCTGTTGGTGAACGGTGTTTCACAGCGAGCAGCTTCAAGACGTTCATCAGTCACTTGATAGAACAGACCTTCAGGGGTTTCTGTCACCATCACATCAACTTTACCTTCCGCAACGGCTTGCGGAACATCTAGGTTGTTCTCGTAACGTGTAAAGCTCGCATCTTGTAAGTTAGCATCCGCGAAAATCTCATTAGTCCCGCCGATATTGACGCCAACACGCACAGAAGAAAGGTTCACTTTCTCAATGCTGTTGTATTGTTCTGCTTTGCCTTTCGCAACTAAGAAACACTTGCCAAAGGTCATGTAGCCTTGAGTTTGTTCTGCGTTTAACTGACGCTGCATTTTACGTGTGATACCGCCCATCGCGATGTCGTATTTATCGCTGTCGAGGTCGGTTAGCAGATCTTTCCATGTAGTACGGACAATCTGTAATTCGACGCCCAGCTGCTCTGCAACATGCTTAGCTACGTCAATGTCATAACCAGAATAGCTCTTGCCATCAAAGTAAGAGAAAGGTTTGTAGTCGCCTGTGGTGCCAACGCGAAGTGTGCCTGATTTTTGGATGTCTTCTAATTGGTCAGCTTGTGCTACACCAGAGAGCGCCAGAGTAATGGAAGCGAGTAATAGTGATGTTTTTGTCATTGTAATTATCTGTTGTGTTTGTGTTGTTGTTCAAAGTAACAGAAAGAAAAGTAGAAAGAGATCAAACCATTGGAAATGGTTGTCAAGAAGATGAACACCGAGGGAAGGTTGGGGGATTTGCATAGAGTCTTGAAAATAGAGGCGTGTACGTACCAAGTTCAATTTTGATAAACCGTAGACAAACAAAAAGCCCATGTTATCGAATAACATGGGCTTCATTTTGGTTTAACTTGTTAGCTGCTTAGCTGTTTAGCTGTTTAGCTGTTTAGCTGTTTAGCTGTTTAGCTATTTAGCAACTGACTCGTTGTTCATCTTAGCCGGGGCTTTAGATGCGTTAACCAGTAGGATACCAACGGTTAGTACCATCGAACCACATAGTAGGAACAACAAGCGTCCTGTTGGTTCGTTTGGAATTAGAGCCATTGCTAGAATACCGAAACCTGCTGTGCTGATAAGCTTACCAAGCATTGAACGCTGTTTAGTATCTAGGTTTTGTTGCTCTTCACCTTCAGCAACAAGTGGTGTATTCCAGTTAGTAAACAATGTATCAACTTCTTTCTCACGCTCAGTTGATAGAGGTTTATAGAAGAATTGAGTTGCTAAGAAGAAGCCACCAGTAAAGATTACGTGTGCAGCTAAGCTTAAGCCAACTTTAAGATCTGCCCACTCACGACCAGTCAATTGTTGCTCTAAACCAAATAGGTGTTCAATATCTTCTGCTTGTAGAGAAATACCAAAGATGTAAGAAACAAAACCACCGACAATCAATGTAGTCCAAGCCGACCAATCTGGTGTTTTACGAATAATCATACCTAGGAAGATTGGAATAAGCATTGGGAAGCCGATTAATGCACCCACGTTCATTACGATATCAAATAAGCTTAAGTGACGTAACGAGTTAATGTATAGGCCAATCGAGATAATGATTATACCCATCAGAATTGTCGTTAGCTTACTTACAATCACGAGTTCTTTTTGCTCTGCATTCTTGCGAAGAACAGGGCTATAGAAGTTCATTACAAAGATGCCAGCGTTACGGTTCAAACCTGAATCCATAGAAGACATTGTTGCAGCGAACATCGCAGACATTAATAGACCAACCATACCTGCTGGCATTACGTTTTGTACGAATGCTAGGTAAGCAGCATCACCCGCTTTATCACCCATTGAAGCGTACTCCAATGCGAAATCAGGCATGAATGCACTTACGTACCAAGGTGGTAGGAACCAGATAAGAGGGCCAACAACCATTAGGATACATGCTAAGCCTGCCGCTTTACGCGCATTTTCACTGTCTTTAGCACATAAGTAACGATAAGCATTGATACTGTTATTCATTACACCAAACTGCTTCACAAAGATGAAAACAACCCATAGTACGAATACACTTACATAGTTGAGGTTATTCCCCAACATGAAGTCACCTTGGAAATTATCAACAATGTTCGTAATGCCACCACCGTGGAAGTAAGCAGCAACCGCACAAGTGATCGTAACCGCCATGATAACTAGCATTTGCATGAAGTCAGATGCGACAACGGCCCAAGACCCACCAGTTACCGACATGATGACTAACACAGCACCGGTGAAGATGATGGTGGTTTCCATAGGGATATTAAATACAGCAGCAACAAAGATTGCTAGACCATTTAGCCAAATACCTGCAGAAATTAGGCTGTCCGGCATACCGAACCAAGTAAAGAACTGCTCTGAAGTTTTACCAAAACGCTGTCTGATTGCTTCAATCGCGGTTACAACACGAAGTTGACGGAACTTTGGGGCAAAGTACATGTAGTTCATGAAATAACCAAATGCATTGGCTAAGAACAGAATTACAATAACAAAACCATCGGAGAATGCGCGTCCTGCGGCTCCAGTAAACGTCCATGCTGAAAACTGTGTCATGAAGGCGGTTGCACCAACCATCCACCACAACATTTTGCCGCCCCCTCTGAAGTAATCACTAGTCGACGTGGTGAACTTACGGAACATCCAACCAATAGCGATTAAAAAGAAGAAGTAGGCGAGAACAACAAAAGTATCAATAGTCATCTTTTCAGCCTTTTAAATATCATAATTAACTGGGCTTAGATTAACGCGTCCAAAGGTTTATTTGTACTACAATATGTCTTTAGTATGATCTAGGTCGCATTGATTTTTGAGTACACACGACAGGCTGTCTTAACCTGCTGTTTTTATTGTCTTTAATTGTTTTTATGAATTGCTCTAGATCCAAGATAAATTGAAGCTCAAATGTTTATATGTATTACAATATAAGTAATAAGGCTTTAGTTTGCCTTATTTATAAGATTTTAATTATAACCGTAACAAATGTGCTACAACTGAACGTGGTTGTGCGACGGGATTCACGTTAAATCTCCGTACTAAATCGCAAAATATTGTTTCTAGCATTTAAGTGTAGCTTATTGTTTTTATGTCGCTATTTTCTATTTCACGCCCTGAATTGCTCATTATTTATCCGTACTATTTATCTACGCGATTTATCCGCTCAATTTTTCTGCTGTTCTTGTGTTTAGAGTCTTGGTTTGTCCAACCGCTCGAAATTGGAGTAGGCGCTAGCGAGAATTATACCCAATATCGGATATCGGATATCCGATATCCGATAAGCGATAAGCGATAAGCGATAAGCGATAATCATAGCCATAAGCCTTGTATTGCTTCATGGCGATTTCTAACTATATGTAAGAGGTTTGTATGCTTAATGGTGAGTAAGGGCGGATGCGTCGATACAGGGCTCAAGACACGGTATGAGTCGAGTGAGTTAGATTACATAAGTGAGTGCTTAGAGTGTTTGCCAGGTCGTGTAAGGCGTTTTAGCACAGTGAAATAGCACGTGCACAAAATTACAAATTACCAGTCACAAAGCTGGTGGATGGCCTGATAAACGGGAATGTATTGTAGAGGTCTTAACTTGTTTGAGCGTCGTGCTCTTCAGGTAACAGCCTCAAACTATCAACGATCAAACTTCAGTTACCCAAAAGATTTAGATAACAAAATCCAGTTATTGAAAAACCTCAGATAACAAAAAGCCCCACCGAAGTGAGGCTTTATCACGAAATCTAAAACAGATTAAGCGTTAACGTGAGCAACAGCATCACGAACAAGCTTACCTAGTTCGTCCCATTTACCTTCGTCGATAAGGTTAGTTGGAACCATCCAAGTACCGCCACACGCAAGTACAGAAGGGATAGATAGATATTCATCTACATTCTTTAAGCTTACGCCGCCAGTAGGCATGAATTTAACAGGGTAAACCGCTGTTAGTGCTTTAAGCATACCAGTACCGCCAGAAGGCTCAGCAGGGAAGAACTTCAACGTGCGAAGACCCATTTCCATTGCTTGCTCAACTAGGCTTGGGTTGTTTACGCCCGGTACGATAGCAACACCTTTATCGATACAGTATTGAACAGTACGTGGGTTAAAACCTGGGCTTACGATGAAATCAACACCCGCTTCGATAGATGCGTCAACTTGCTCGTTAGTCAGTACTGTACCTGAACCGATTAGCATGTCAGGGAACTCTTTACGCATGATGCGAATCGCTTCGATTGCACATTCTGTACGTAGTGTGATTTCTGCACATGGCATGCCGTTTTCAACAAGTGCTTTACCTAGAGGGATAGCGTCTTCAGCACGGTTGATAGCGATTACAGGAATTACTTTTAGATTTGCTAGTTGTTCATTTAATGTAGTCATGAATTCTTTCTCACGTTAATTATGGGCTTGCTTTTAACTAAGCAAACCCTTGATTAATATATAAAGTGCGTAATTATAGAGACAGATCAGGCGTCGCATCTACAGGAATGATAGCACCTGGATGCTGAATCACGGTTCCTGCCACAATATGACCTGCAAATGCTGCGTCACGAGCATTACCGCCACTCAAACGCTTAGCCAAGAAGCCAGCACTGAACGAGTCGCCAGCAGCCGTAGTATCTACGATGTTGTCAACTGGGTTTGGAGCTACATATTGAGCACTTTGGCTTTCGACGACTAAGCAGTCTTTCGCGCCACGTTTGATCACGATCTCTTTCACACCAGACTCAGACGTACGAGCAATACATTGTTCAATGCTTTCGTCGCCGTATAACTCTTGTTCATCATCAAACGTTAGTAGAGCCGTGTCGGTGTACTTAAGCATTTTCAAGTACCAAGAAATTGCTTCTTGTTGGCTTTCCCAAAGTTTAGGACGGTAGTTATTGTCGAAGAATACTTGACCGCCTTGAGCTTTAAATTTGTCTAAGAAGTTAAACAGCTGTGTGCGACCATTTTCTGTCAAGATAGCAAGCGTAATGCCACTTAGGTAAACCGCATCAAAAGAGAACAGCTTATCAAGTAGAGCAGGCGTGTCTTGCTGATCAAACATGAACTTCGCTGCAGCATCACTACGCCAGTAGTGGAAGCTACGCTCACCAGTTTCATCGGTCTCGATGTAATAAAGCCCTGGTTGTTTGTGATCGAGCTGAGCCACCAAGCTTGTGTCGATACCTTCAGCTTGCCACTTTTCTAACATGTCAGTACTGAATGGGTCAGTGCCAAGTGCTGTTACATAGCTTGTTTGGATGCCATGTTTTTTTGTTAAGCGTGACAGGTAAAGTGCAGTATTTAGCGTATCGCCACCAAAACTTTGCTTAAGCCCATCTTGTTTCTTTTGTAGCTCAACCATGCACTCGCCAATGACCGCGATGTTTAATGATTTCATATGCTTACCTTAGCAACTGAGGTTGCGCTATTCATTATTTTAAAAAGTCTTCACGCGCAGGGTTGAAGATATCAAGAAGGATGCTGTCTTGCTCTAGTGCAACAGCACCGTGCATCATGTGTTTACGAGCGAAGTAAGCGTCGCCTTCTTTAAGTACTCTCTTCTCGCCTTCGATCTCAGCTTCAAAGCTACCACGAACAACATAACCGATTTGGTCATGAATTTCGTGTGTGTGAGGATGGCCAATGGCACCCTTATCAAAACACAGGTGTACAGCCATTAGATCGTCAGTGTAAGCAACGATTTTACGTTTAATACCGCCACCAAGTTCTTCCCATGGATTTTCATCTAGCATAAAGAAAGAGTTCATTGTGTATCTCCTAATCTGTTTAAATCTTTTAAGTGTTACTTAGCTTACATTCATAATAAGGGAATGAGCCTAATTGTAATACAATATATCTAAAATTGTGTGATATTGATCAAGTGATACTTTATATAGCGTAAATAAATCAACAACTTAACAAATGCTCGATATTTGTCATTATTTAACTACATCAATGACTTATGGTGATTTATGTGATTCTACTCATCATTTAGCACCGAATAGGTATGATTAAAGCTCATATTGTATTACTTTATATGGAGTTTGAAAATTTAATCAAAGTTTAAACAGATAAACTCTTTATTGAGGGTGACAAAGAATATGACTACCAAACCAGTATTGTTGACTGAAGCAGAAATTGAGCAACTTCACCTTGAAGTGGGCCGTTCTAGCTTAATGGGCAAAACCATTGCAGCGAACGCGAAAGACTTAGAAGCGTTTATGCGTTTACCTATTGATGTTCCAGGTCACGGTGAAGCAGGGGGTTACGAGCATAACCGCCATAAGCAAAATTACACGTACATGAACTTAGCTGGTCGCATGTTCTTGATCACTAAAGAGCAAAAATACGCTGACTTCGTTACAAAATTATTAGAAGTGTACGCAGACAAATATCTAACGTTTGATTACCACGTACAGAAAAACACTAACCCAACAGGTCGTTTGTTCCACCAAATCCTGAACGAGCACTGCTGGTTAATGTTCTCAAGCTTAGCTTACTCTTGTGTTGCTTCAACAATGACACAAGAACAACGTGACAACATTGAGTCTCGCATTTTCGAACCAATGTTAGAAATGTTCACGGTTAAATACGCACACGACTTCGACCGCATTCACAACCACGGAATTTGGGCTGTAGCCGCTGTGGGTATCTGTGGTCTTGCTCTAGGCAAGCGCGAGTACCTTGAAATGTCAGTGTACGGCATCGACCGTAACGATACTGGCGGTTTCCTAGCGCAAATTTCTCAACTGTTTGCACCTTCTGGTTACTACATGGAAGGTCCTTACTATCACCGTTACGCGATTCGTCCAACGTGTGTATTTGCTGAAGTTATTCACCGTCACATGCCTGAAGTTGATATCTACAACTACAAAGGCGGCGTGATTGGTAACACAGTACAAGCAATGCTTTCTACGGCTTACCCGAACGGTGAATTCCCAGCATTAAACGATGCGTCTCGTACTATGGGCATCACAGATATGGGTGTTCAAGTAGCGGTTAGCGTTTACAGCAAGCATTACTCTTCTGAAAGTGGCGTTGACCAAAACATTCTTGGTATGGCGAAGATTCAAGACGCAGTATGGATGCACCCATGTGGTCTTGAGCTATCTAAAGCCTACGAAGAGGCTTCAGCTAAACAAGAAATCGGTATGCCTTTCTGGCCAAGTGTTGAATTGAGCGAGGGTCCTGAAGGCCACAACGGCGCACAAGGCTTTATCCGTATGCAGGATAAGAAAGGCGACGTTTCTCAACTTGTTATGAACTACGGCCAACACGGCATGGGCCACGGCAACTTCGATACGTTGGGTATTTCTTTCTTCAACCGCGGTCAAGAAGTGTTACGTGAATACGGCTTCTGTCGTTGGGTTAACGTTGAGCCAAAATTCGGTGGTCGTTACCTAGACGAAAACAAATCTTACGCTCGTCAAACGATTGCTCATAACGCAGTAACGATTGATGAAAAATGTCAGAACAACTTTGACGTTGAACGTGCAGACGCGGTACACGGTTTACCTCACTTCTTCAAAGTTGAAGACGAGAAAATCACTGGCATGAGCGCATTTGCTAACGATCACTACGAAGGTTTTGACATGCAACGCAGCGTGTTCATGCTAGACCTTGAAGAGTTTGAGTCTCCGCTATTGCTAGACTTGTACCGCTTAGGTTCTACAAAAGGCGGCGAAGGCGATCACCAATTTGACTACTCTCATCAATATCAAGGTCAAATTGTTCGCACTAACTTCGAATACCAAGCAAACAAAGAGCTAAATACACTAGGTAGTGACTTCGGTTACCAACACCTATGGAATGTAGCAAGTGGTGAAGTGAATGGCACTGCGTTAGTTAGCTGGTTACAAAACAACACGTACTACACTTGGTTGGGTACAAGTTCAAACGAGAACGGAGAAATCATCTTCACTCGCACTGGTGCTAACGATCCAAGCTTTAACCTACGTTCAGAGCCTGCATTCATTCTACGCAGCAAAGGCGAAACAACATTGTTTGCTTCTGTTCTAGAAACACACGGTTACTTTAACGAAGAATTCGAGCAATCAGTAAACGCTCGTGGTGTTGTGAAAAACATCAATGTTGTTGCTCACACGAATGTAGGTTCAGTAGTAGAGATTACGACAGAGAAATCAAACGTGACAGTGATGATCAGCAACCAACTTGGCGCAACTGACAGCACTGAACACAAAGTAGAACTGAACGGCAAAGTATACAGCTGGACGGGCTTCTACTCAGTAGAAACAATTTTAAATCCAGAATTAGCAAGTACAGCAGAGCAGGGGAAATAATAATGAGCTATCAACCACTTTTACTTAACTTTGATGAAGCAGCAGAGCTTCGTAAAGAACTTGGCAAGGATAGCCTTTTAGGTAACGCACTGACTCGCGACATTAAACAAACTGACGCTTACATGGCTGAAGTTGGCATTGAAGTACCAGGTCACGGTGAAGGCGGCGGTTACGAACATAACCGTCATAAGCAAAACTACATCCACATGGATCTAGCGGGCCGTTTGTTCCTTATCACTGAGGAAACTAAGTACCGTGATTACATCGTTGATATGCTAACAGCGTACGCGACGGTATACCCAACATTGGAAAGCAACGTAAGCCGTGACTCTAACCCTCCGGGTAAGCTGTTCCACCAAACGTTGAACGAGAACATGTGGATGCTTTACGCTTCTTGTGCGTACAGCTGTATTTACCACACAATCTCTGAAGAGCAGAAGCGCCTGATCGAAGACGATCTTCTTAAGCAAATGATCGAAATGTTCGTTGTTACTTACGCACACGACTTCGATATCGTACACAACCACGGCTTATGGGCAGTGGCAGCGGTTGGTATCTGTGGTTACGCGATCAACGACCAAGAATCTGTAGACAAAGCGCTTTACGGCCTGAAACTAGATAAAGTAAGCGGCGGTTTCTTAGCGCAACTTGACCAACTGTTCTCGCCAGACGGCTACTACATGGAAGGTCCTTACTACCACCGTTTCTCTCTACGTCCAATCTACCTGTTCGCAGAAGCGATTGAACGTCGTCAGCCTGAAGTTGGTATCTATGAATTCAACGATTCAGTGATCAAGACAACGTCTTACTCTGTATTCAAAACCGCATTCCCAGACGGTACATTGCCAGCTCTGAACGATTCATCGAAGACAATCTCTATCAACGATGAAGGCGTTATCATGGCAACGTCCGTGTGTTACCACCGTTACGAGCAGACTGAAACTCTGCTTGGTATGGCTAACCACCAACAAAACGTTTGGGTTCATGCTTCAGGTAAAACATTGTCTGACGCGGTTGATTCAGCAGACGACATCAAAGCATTCAACTGGGGTAGCCTGTTTGTAACCGATGGCCCTGAAGGCGAAAAAGGCGGCGTAAGCATCCTTCGTCACCGTGACGAACAAGATGACGACACGATGGCATTGATCTGGTTTGGTCAACACGGCAGCGATCACCAGTACCACTCTGCTCTAGACCACGGTCACTACGATGGATTGCACCTAAGCGTATTCAACCGTGGCCACGAAGTACTGCACGATTACGGCTTCGGTCGCTGGGTAAACGTTGAGCCTAAATTTGGCGGTCGTTACATTCCAGAGAACAAGTCTTACTGTAAGCAGACGGTTGCTCACAACACAGTAACGGTTGATCAGAAAACGCAGAACAACTTCAACACAGCATTGGCTGAGTCTAAGTTTGGTCAGAAGCACTTCTTCGTAGCAGACGACCAATCTCTGCAAGGCATGAGCGGCACAATTTCTGAGTACTACACAGGCATAGACATGCAACGCAGCGTGATTCTTGCTGAACTTCCTGAGTTCGAGAAGCCATTAGTTATCGATGTATACCGCATTGAAGCTGACGCTGAGCACCAGTACGACCTACCCGTTCACCACTCTGGGCAGATCATCCGTACTGACTTTGATTACAACATGGAAAAAACGCTTAAGCCATTAGGTGAAGATAACGGTTACCAACATCTATGGAACGTTGCTTCAGGCAAAGTGAACGAAGAAGGTTCTTTAGTTAGCTGGCTACATGACAGCAGCTACTACAGCCTAGTAACCAGCGCGAATGCGGGCAGCGAAGTGATTTTTGCTCGCACTGGTGCTAACGATCCAGACTTCAACCTTAAGAGTGAGCCTGCGTTCATCTTACGTCAGTCTGGTCAAAACCACGTGTTTGCTTCTGTACTAGAAACGCATGGTTACTTTAACGAGTCTATCGAAGCCTCTGTAGGCGCTCGTGGTCTAGTTAAATCAGTGTCTGTTGTGGGTCATAACAGTGTCGGGACTGTTGTTCGCATTCAGACTACTTCTGGCAACACTTACCACTACGGTATCTCAAACCAAGCTGAAGACACGCAGCAAGCAACTCACACTGTTGAGTTCGCGGGTGAGACATACTCGTGGGAAGGATCATTTGCTCAACTGTAAATGATTAACATACATGTCGTTTAACGATGACATGTATTGATGTGGTGCTTTGCGGGAACGAAGCATCACATTGAAATTCAGTCGTGATTGAAAAATCGTTCGTTGAAACCAACAACGACTGAAAACATCGGGAATAAGTCAAACCGAGTAACTCATAGCGAGTTGCTCGGTTTTTTTATGTCGGTAGAAAAGGGAATAATGTGAGCAGATAAGGAGAACGTATTAAATAATTGATAACAGTCAATGTGGTGTCGATGTGTAGGCTACAGTATGTGTTAGAAATGAAATAATTAAGGATAAATCATGAAGTTAATTGAAGGGTTGGCGATAATACTTACTGCTTCTTGTTCCGCCTATGCTGTTGCGGATAGCACGCAAAACAATGTAAATACAGAGCAATTCGTGCGTTACCATTATCAAGACAAAAACAGCTACGGAAAGTTGGTTAAAGACGCTATTTTTCCAATCAATGGTGACATCTTTAGCAAATATTCAATTGAAAAAACCTCGATTCCACTTGAATCAGTTGAACTGTTGCTTCCTACTGAGCCAGAGAAAGTCTTTGCCGTTGGTATGAACTACGTGAGTCATGCTGCTTCTCATCCTGATTTACCGCCTCCTTTATTCTTGAAACTGCCGTCTTCTTTGATTTTATCGGGTGAAACCATTCACGCCCCTTTTGATGCTCAGAATGTGCATTTTGAAGGTGAGCTGGTGGTCGTGATTGGCAAAGAAATCAGTAAAGTCAGTCAAGAAGATGCAGAAGATGCAATTTTCGGTGTCACGGTGGGTAATGATATAACGGAAAGAAGTTGGCAGAACAGTGATTTGCAGTGGTTGCGAGCCAAGGCATCGGATGGGTTTGGACCGATTGGTCACACTATTGTGAAAGGCATTGACTATAACAATGTTGAACTTACAACGCGTGTTAACGGCGATATCGTTCAGCAAGAGAACACCTCGTTTATGATCCACAAGCCGCGCAAAGTCGTCAGTTATTTGAGCCACTATTTTACCTTAAAGCCGGGTGACCTAGTGTTCATGGGTACGCCGGGGAGAACCCATGCATTGTCTGATAAAGATGAAGTGTCGGTGACGATCGAAGGTGTAGGGACGGTCACTAATGAAGTGCGGTTCTAATTGTGGGATTAATTTATAGGGTTTCCATTAAACAAAAAGCCTACTCAGTGAGTAGGCTTCGAGATGCTCTATTATCTAGATAAAAGCTTTTCTTGCTTTGGCAGCTAACCATTCAGAGAAGACTACTGTCACTAGAATCGCAAAGAAAATCACCGTTACTTGAGGCCATGCCAGCATCGCCATTGACTCTTGCAGTTTCAATCCAATACCGCCAGCACCAACTAAACCTAACACTGTTGATTCTCGAATATTGATATCCCAACGGAACAAGCTCGTGCCGATGAAACTTGGCATTACTTGCGGAAGAATGCCGTAGTTCAACACTTGCAGTGGAGACGCCCCCGTCGATTGAATCGCCGACATCTGAGTGACGTTCACTTCTTCAATCGCTTCGTACATCAACTTAGCCACGAAACCAATCGAGCGCAGCGCAATCGCGATAATACCGGCTAGTAGCCCTGGGCCGATGATCGCCACTAATAATAAAGCCCAAATCAATGAGTTAATCGAACGACTTGCCGCAATGATGAACAGTGCGATAGGCCTAATAAACGTCGTGCTTGGTGTTGTGTTGCGTGCGGCTAAGAACGCAACTGGAAACGCGAGTACGATCCCTAATAGGGTGCCAAGTGTTGCGATATTAATCGTGTCCCACATCGGGCTCCAAAGTGACTCTAAGTAGCTCCATCTTGGTGGCCACATGCGTGAAGAAATATCAGCAAGTTGATTAGGTGAATCCGTTACAAAATACCAGATAGTCTCTTTATTCATGACCTGCCAGGCAAAAACGGTTAAAGCAACAAAGCAAAGCCAACCGAGCCAAAGCATTAGGCTCTGTTTGCTGTCGTAACGCTGCCATTGGGTACGATTCATGGCGCTTGAAGGTGTGTCATTTAGCGTGCTCATTTAGTCGTTCCTTACTGCACATGCTTACGGATGATGGTCGATAGGTATTCACACAACATCACAATCACGATAATAATCAATAGAATAGCGGCGGCTGCACTGTACTCATAACGGTCCATCGCGGTGTTCAATGTTGCGCCGATACCCCCTGCGCCAACAATGCCAATCACGGCAGACTCACGAAAATTGATGTCGAGTCGGTACATCGAAAGCCCGATAAAGCGTGGCATTACCTGCGCTTGAATCGCATAGTTCACTTGTTGTAGCCAACTTGCGCCAGTTGCGCGCATTGCGGTGAGTGGTGCAGGATCTATCGCTTCAATCTCATCGGCGAACAGCTTTGCGAGAAAGCCAATGGTAGCGAATGTTAGCGTGACAAAACCCGCAAACGTACCAAAGCCAAACAGAGCCACACACAAAATCGCAACAATGATCTCTTGTAAGCTGCGAGCGACAGAAATAAACGAGCGGCAGAATAGGTAAACAGGAGTCGGGGCAAGGTTTTTGGCCGCACCTAATCCAAACGGAATGGACAGAATGACGCCTGCCACGGTTGACGTGAGTGTCATGGTTAAACTTTCAATCAAACCTTGCGAGATGTTGTCCCAACGTCCACCGAAATCTGGATTCATGAAGGCCAAAATGAACTGCCAACCACGTTCGCTGCCTTCGTAAATTCGAGTCCAGTTGACGTGTACCGATTGCGTCGCGAGATATAAGTAAACCGCAACAATGATAACTAAGCTCCAACGTAACCATGGATTTGAAATCAGTGGTGGCTTTGTCCACTGTGTTGGGTATTGCTGAGCTAACTTGGGATCTTGTTGAGCTGATTTTGAATGATGTTGAGCTTGCTTTGGATATGGCTGAATCATATTGTTGCCTCAGACAAGCGAGGGCTTGTGATGATTAGGTCATCGGCCTCTTCTTCTGCTTGTTGGCTCCAATCCTCTTCACCGTAGATCTGTGTTAATACATCTTCAGTCAAAAGGTTTGGTGTGTCATCAAATACCACACAGCCTGCATTTAAGCCAACAACTCGGTCAACAAATTGTTTTGCCAACTGAACGTCGTGAATATTGATGATGGCAGGGAGCTGTTGCTCAGAACAAACCTCGCTGATCAATCGCATGATTTGACGTGCCGTACGCGGATCGAGCGCGGCCGTTGGTTCATCGATCAATAGTAGTTTCGGTTTTTGAGCTAACGCACGTGCAATACCAACACGTTGGCGTTGTCCTCCCGACAGTGCATCGGCTCTTTTATTTGCGTGCTCTAATAAGCCAACTCGGTCGAGTAGGGCATAAGCCGCCTGAATATCCGACTCTGGGAAACGGCGAGTAAAACTTTGCCAGAAATTCACGTAACCCAAACGGCCCGAAAGCACGTTTTCCATGACGGTTAAGCGCTCAATCAGTGCGTATTCTTGGAAAATCATCCCAATCTCACGTCGTGAATGTCTCAGTTGTCGCTTAGACAGTGTCTCAAGGTTGGTGTTGGAGAAGATAACTTCGCCGCTGGTGGGCTCGGTTAGTCGGTTAATACAGCGAATCAGCGTTGATTTACCCGCACCAGATGGGCCAATCAATCCAACGACCTCGCCGGCATTCACCGACAAGCTAACGTTGGTCAGGGCTTTATCAGAACTGGAGTAGTGCTTGGTAAGCCCTTTAAGGGTAAGAGTAGACATAGAATTCCTATAGCGATGGTTTACTAAGAGTTCGCGTGAGGTTGACATGGGAAGCAAACCGCTGAGAGTGGTGAGTAACTGCAGGCGCGTAAGCCTGCAGTTAGTTTTATCAATGTGTGATTGGCTTTTTAGTTCGGTTGAACTTAGCTACACGTGTAAGACACTTTGTTTGCTGTATCGATAGTACGGATCACTTCCCAATGCTCTTGGTAAGTAATAGGAACAAACTTCGCTTCGCCGTTGCGCTCGAACTCTTCTTGTAACTTGGTACCTTCCCAATCAAACGTGAAGAATGCTTGTTGAATCTTCTCTTGTAGTTCTGGCGTTAAGTTGTGAGCCGTGCCGTATGCGGTAGTTGGGAAAGTTTGTGATTTATAGATGCTCTTGATTTGCTCTTCTTTTACGACATCGCGTGAAAGCATGCGGTTCAAGACAGAGTTAGCGACAGCTGCTGCGTCGTAATCTTTGTGCGCCACGCCTAAGATAGAGTTGTCGTGTGCGCCAGAGAACGCAGGTTTAAAATCACGATCCGGTTGAAGTTGGTATTCAGCATCTAGAATCGCAGAAGGTGCTTTGAAGCCAGAGTTAGAGGTTTGCGCTGTAAATGCTAGGTTTTTGCCTTTCAGGTCTTCTACTTTTTCAATACCAGAGCCTGGGTGAGTGATAATTTCCATTTCGTAACCGAAAGAGCCATCTTCAGCCGCCATCATGGTGAAAGGTGCAAAGCCTGCACAGTTAACGGCTAGAGGGGTTGAACCTGTGTTAAAGCCAGCAATATGAAGGCGACCTGAACGCATGGCTTCAATTTGAGCTGCGTTATTTTGTACTGGGAAGAAACGAACCGTTTTTTCCGTTGTTTTTTCAAGGTGGCTCAAAAACTCACTCCACACATCAGCGTATACTGCGGGGTCTTCAACTGGTGTGTAAGCAAAAATTAGTGTGTTTGGATCAACCCATTGTGATTCATCTTGGGGTATATCGGCCACTAAGTTTCCTGAACGGTCTTCATATCGCGTGTCCATTGCTAATGCAGAACCAGAAAAAATCAGCGCAGCAGTCATAGCGGTTTTAAGCGTGAGATTTGTTTTTGTCGGTTTCATGATTTCAGTCCAATTGAGTTATCTGTTGGGGATGGAGTATAGAAATCGAGGATGACAGAACCGATGCATTTTGATGACGGATTTATGAATGGTGTAACATAGTGTTTCTAGCTAATTGGAATTAGATATTTTCTAAGCATTTGATTAGTTGAGTAAATTAATCGGGCACTATCCGCGTTGATTTTACTCAATTGGATGTAGGTTGAAATACTGTTATAGTACTCCTTAAATAATACATAAACATAACATATAAATAAGCGAACTTATGGCTAGCACTTTTAATTCAATTTCGGGCTCGAAGCGTAGCCTACACGTGCAAGTAGCACGCGAAATCGCTCGTGGAATTTTGTCTGGCAATTTGCCACAAGGTTCTATTATCCCTGGTGAAATGGCGTTGTGTGAACAGTTTGGTATCAGCCGAACGGCACTTCGTGAAGCAGTTAAACTGCTAACTTCTAAAGGTTTGCTAGAGTCCCGCCCGAAAATCGGTACTCGTGTAGTGGACCGTGCATACTGGAACTTCCTTGATCCTCAACTGATTGAGTGGATGGACGGCTTAACCGACGTCGATCAGTTTTGTTCACAGTTTTTGGGTCTTCGCCGCGCGATTGAACCTGAAGCGTGTGCATTGGCGGCAAAATTTGCGACTGCTGAACAACGTATCGAGCTTTCAGAGATCTTCCAAAAGATGGTAGAAGTGGATGAAGCTGAAGTGTTTGACCAAGAGCGTTGGACAGACATTGATACTCGTTTCCATAGCTTGATCTTTAATGCGACAGGAAACGATTTTTACCTGCCATTTGGTAACATTCTGACTACGATGTTCATCAACTTCATCGTGCACTCTTCTGAAGAAGGAAGTACGTGTATCAATGAACACCGTAGAATCTATGAAGCTATCATGGCCGGTGATTGTGACAAGGCGAGAATTGCTTCTGCCGTTCACTTGCAAGATGCTAACCACCGTTTGGTGACTGCGTAGTAGATGCGTAATAGAAATGGTTTAAAGTACGTCTGAGCCATTTCAGATTGAAATGACAGCTTTGTTCAAAATAACGACTTAGAAAGGTATGCCAAGCGCATGCCTTTTTTGTTGTCTGTCGTTTACGAAAATCATTGCTTTTTGTGTACGAAAAAAGCCAGAGACACGTGTCTCTGGCTTTGACTTATTTGAACGTTATAGGTTAAACGAGCGGCTCATTATGGATGTTCTTCAGCTTGCTTTCGTTTCTGCTTCTTCTTCATCTTTAATGTTGAGTAAACAGATAATACCGCCAACAAGATAAACGCTAGAGCGATAGGGCGCTCATAAAGGAAAGACCAACTGCCGTCGTACATCAATAGTGATTTTCTTAAGTTGGTTTCTGCCATTGGCCCTAAGATGATCGCAAGCAAAATCGGTGAAGAAGGTATATCCAGTTTAGTTAAGACAAACCCAAGTAAGCCAAAACCGATCGCAATCCCTATATCAAACATCGAGTTATTAATCGCGTAAGCACCAACAATCGATAGGAAGACAATAATTGGGATCATGATGATCTTTGGCACTTCAATAATGCGGCAAAAGAATCGGATACCCAGTAAACCAATCACCAGCATCACAAGGTTAGCGACTAGCATTGAGCTGAAAACGCCATAAACCACTTCTGGATTTTGTGCAAATAGAAGAGGGCCGGGTGTTAGGCCTTGTACAATTAGAGCGCCTAATAGAACCGCTGCGACGGCATCTCCAGGAACGCCAAGTGTTAACAATGGAACTAATGAACCACCCGTTACACCGTTGTTGCCTGATTCAGCCGCCGCTAGGCCACGAACTGAACCGTTGCCAAACTCTTCTGGGTTTTTCGACGAACGTTTTGCTTCGTTGTAACAAACAAATGCAGAAATATCAGCACCAGCGCCTGGTACAGATCCGATTGTTGTTCCCATCAAACCACTTTTTATGGCTGTTGGTAGCATTTCTTTTAGATCGCTTTTGCTCAATAGTTTGTGATCAAATTTCGGCGCAACGACTTTCTTTTCGGAGAACAGCTTTTCTAGTTGGTTTAACGCTTCAGAAAGAGCGAACAAACCGATCAAAACAGGGATGACATTGATTCCGCTGTAGAGATCCATAATGTCGAAAGTAAATCTTGGTACGCTGCTGATTGGATCGAGTCCAACGGTAGAAACCAACAACCCAATCGTGCCAGCTAATAATCCTTTGAAAATGTTGTTTGAAGAAACACTCGCAATAATAGTTAAACCAAACAGAGCGAGTGCAAAATATTCTGGTGCATTAAAACGCAGTGCGAACGTCGCCAATTTGGGAGCAATTGCGATAAGAACGATAGTGCTTAATAATCCGCCAATAAATGAAGCCACAGCAGAAATACTTAATGCTCTGGCAGCTTGCCCTCTAACAGCCATTGTGTGACCGTCGAGTACACTTGCTGCTGAAGCTGGCGTCCCTGGTGTTTTAAGTAGTATTGCGGCAATCGAACCACCGTAAATACCACCAATGTACACACCGATTAACATCACAAGGGCTGAAGTTGGTTCCATGCCAAATGTAAACGGAAGGAGTATCGCAACGCCCATTGTTGCGGTTAGTCCTGGTAATGCACCTAAAATAACCCCACCTAGCACACCAAAAACAAGGACAGGAAGTACAGCAAAGCTCACAGCTGTCGCGAGACCATCAATTAGATATTCAAACATTATGACCTCCTATGACCACATTGCTTCAGGAAGCGCGATGTAGAACACCTCGCCAAATAAATAGTAAACCGCAAACACAAAAACAACGGCGACAACGTAATAAATTGGCTTCTTAACTTTGAAATAAACAAGGTAAAATATAAATGCAATCAAGCTAGCGTAAAGGTAACCAACGACACTGATGAGCAATGCGTAGCCGATAAGATAAGCAACGCCGAAGATGGACATTTTACTTACCATCGCTTCTTGTTGTTCTGATACACCTTTAAGTTTGTGTTGAACGATGAGAACAATGCAGATAGCAATTTGAGCAATCACAATCATCATTGGAAAAAATTTCGCATCGACACTGGCATCTTGATACATAGGACGATCAAACTGAGTAATCAACACGAGTGCTATTGCGCTAAGAATGATGATTATGGAAGGGAAGACGACATTTCGATTTAAGTTGGCGTTAGACATAGAATTTAACCCTAAAAAGTAAAGCAAGGGAAAGATACAAACTGATAAAAAGGCACAACTTGTCGTTGTGCCTATGAGTTGAGATTATTGAATTAATTCAGTAAGTGACTTTGTATCTTCTGCAACGAATGCAGTGAATGCTTTATCATCAAGATTGTGAATAGTCATCGCACCTTTCGCCATGAAAGATTTGAACTCCTCACTTGCCATTGCTTCATCAAATGCAGCACCTAGTTTCTCAATTACCGCATCAGGCGTATCTTTTGGAGCGCCAATACCACGCCATGTACCTGTTACAACATCAATACCTTGTTCTTTCAAAGTAGGAACATCAGGAATGTACTGAATACGTTCTTCAGACATGACACCTAATGCTTTTAACTGGCCTGAACGAAGTTGAGCGATAGCTTCACCCGGTGTAACCATTGTTACGTCTGTGTGATGGCCTAATACGGCAGGAATTGCTTCAGACGCACCGTTGTAAGGGATAGCGTTTAATTTAATGCCTTGGTCTTTTTCTAAAGACATGAGGTAGAAGTTTGGCGCAGCAGTTGAAGCAAATTTTACGCTGCCTGGGTTTTCTTTGGCTTCTTTGATTAGGTCATTGATGGTGTTGTATGGGCTATCTGCTGCAACCAATACTACTGCTGGGTCTAAGTTGACTAAACGAATCAATCTAAAGTCGTCTGCTGTATGGCGCATCAAACCCATTTGAGGAAGCGAAGCGATTTCACGAGTTACTACTGTTAATGTATAACCGTCAGCTCGCTGCTGGGCACCAAAACTCATACCAACGGCGCCAGCGCCACCAGTACGGTTCATGATTGAAATATTTTGTCCCAGAATGTCTTTGGCGCTATTGGCAAGAGTACGCCCAACAGCATCTGTACCACCGCCGGCACCGAATGGCACAACCAAGCGAATGTTTTTGCTAGGGTAGTCTGCTGCAATCGATGTTGCAGAAACAAGAATACCAGCTGCTAGCATGATTGATTTTAATAGTTTACTCATAATAAGTACCTTCTGTTTCTAATTATTAGCGATATGTTTTTGTAGGGTTTTCAGCTTTTTCGGTTTGGTATTCGTGCATTGTTAACTGTTCAATAGCCACCGCTATCCAGCCACTGATTAGCATGTCATACCATTGTTGAACGCCACTGCAGGCAACAACAACATTTCCGTAAACAAATGAGCCGTAGAACAATAAGTCTTCGTCACGTAGTGAGGATGGGTGTTGTGAGTGCAGTGTTAGATTACTTGTAGATTCTCGCCATGCTTGTTGAGCTTTCTTACGAGCAAGGTGATCAAATTTGATAGTCCAATTACCAGGGTCTCCTAAAGATTCCTCATAAAGAATGGCGTCTTCGAAAGAGGCTTCCCAAGGTTTGAGGTGGGGATTCATAACGACAATATGCAGTTCTTTTCTATTGGTTCTTTCAAAAAGCTTGTCGATAGAGGGTTTTACGATGTCGATAGCGTCTTGAGTGATGTCTTTCATTGATCGCATGCTACATGTCCTTACGTTTCATTAGATGTATATAGAATATTGTATGACAATAATTCTTCAATTCATGAAGGCTTGGAAGTGGGGAGCGATCACAAGCGGAAGTCTACTAACTAGACTCCGATCTTGTTTTAACCATATTGTGTCGAAAATAGTGTGATTCTGGTCTTTTATTAAACTGGATATAAATGCACTCAGCTCCAGTTTATTTTGGCTTATTTATTAGGTATAAACTCACCATCATATGGCCACCGTTCTGTTAATTCATAAGGGCGAAAATTTTGGCGTGATAATAGAGCACCCTATAAAACAATGGATACATACGGACATGCTAGCGAGCTAACCTGTTTGTTTTTAGGAAGCGTGTTGCACTGTTTTGGTTCAATCATTTTCCATCTTTCTTAAACTATTCGGGTTGCTCAATACCCCTAATCTTTGCATGTTCTCTTTATCAATCCCAGAGACAGCATCTTAAATTCCCTCTCTTAACTCATCCGGAAATGGTCTAAATAGAGGTGATTTCACATCCATTTTTATTTAGATCTAAAGATAAGAGCACTACACAAGTTTGAATTGAATTCTAATGATATTACCCACTCGGTTTCGATAGAAAATACTGGTTTATTGTGTGATGAATGATGTGGGTTTGGTCACGGATTCTCTTTTATTATTTTTTAGGTCTTTATGTTTATATGTGTTTGGTTGTATTTGTTAATAAGTGTGCAAAGTCTCACTTTCATTTTAAGTTGTTGTTTTTAAAGTTCAATTTATTTTAAGTGTTTGATCTTTTGGGTTTTTACCTAAAACCCTAACAATTTCCTTAATGGATTAGCCATATTCCATCCTATGTCATATATATAATTAACTTAATCAATCAAAATAAGATCACCATCACTTATTTGGATTATTGTACTACAAATAAAGAGTCGAATTTCCTATAGTCCTCGTAACAAATTAAAACGGACAAAGGATACACGATGGAACTCAACACGATTATTGTCGGCATTTATTTCCTATTCTTGATTGCGATAGGTTGGATGTTTAGAACATTTACAAGTACCACCAGTGACTACTTCCGCGGGGGCGGTAATATGTTGTGGTGGATGGTTGGTGCAACCGCTTTTATGACCCAGTTTAGTGCATGGACATTCACCGGTGCGGCAGGTAAAGCGTATAACGATGGTTTTGCAGTAGCGGTCATCTTCGTAGCCAACGCTTTTGGTTACTTCATGAACTACGCGTACTTCGCGCCGAAATTCCGTCAACTTCGCGTTGTTACGGTAATCGAAGCGATTCGTATGCGTTTTGGTGCAACGAACGAGCAAGTATTCACTTGGTCTTCAATGCCGAACTCAGTGGTATCTGCGGGTGTGTGGTTAAACGCATTAGCAATCATCGCTTCGGGTATCTTCGGTTTCGACATGAACATGACTATCTGGGTGACTGGCCTAGTGGTATTGGCGATGTCGGTAACAGGTGGTTCATGGGCGGTAATCGCATCTGACTTCATGCAGATGGTTATCATCATGGCGGTAACGGTAACTTGTGCGGTTGTAGCGGTTGTTCAAGGTGGTGGTGTTGGTGAGATTGTTAACAACTTCCCAGTACAAGATGGTGGTTCGTTCCTTTGGGGCAACAACATCAACTACCTAAGCATCTTTACGATTTGGGCATTCTTCATCTTCGTTAAGCAGTTCTCAATCACGAACAACATGCTTAACTCATACCGTTACCTAGCAGCAAAAGATTCAAAGAATGCAAAGAAAGCCGCACTGCTTGCTTGTGTGTTGATGTTGTGTGGTGTGTTTATTTGGTTCATGCCTTCTTGGTTCATTGCAGGTCAAGGTGTCGATTTATCAGCGGCTTACCCGAATGCAGGTAAAAAAGCGGGTGATTTTGCTTACCTATACTTTGTACAAGAGTACATGCCAGCAGGTATGGTTGGTTTATTAGTTGCCGCGATGTTTGCAGCGACAATGTCTTCAATGGACTCAGGTCTAAACCGTAACTCAGGTATCTTTGTTAAGAACTTCTACGAAACAATCGTTCGTAAAGGTCAAGCATCAGAGAAAGAGTTAGTAACCGTATCTAAAATTACTTCAGCGGTATTTGGTTTCGCTATTATCCTAATCGCACAGTTCATCAACTCATTAAAAGGTTTGAGCCTGTTTGATACGATGATGTACGTAGGTGCGTTAATCGGCTTCCCTATGACGATTCCTGCATTCCTTGGTTTCTTCATCAAGAAGACTCCGGACTGGGCTGGTTGGGGTACGTTAGTTGTTGGTGGTATCGTATCTTATGTGGTTGGTTTTGTTATCGACGCAGAGATGGTAGCAGCGGCGTTTGGTCTTGATACTCTAACAGGACGTGAATGGTCTGATGTTAAAGTTGCGATTGGTCTGATTGCTCACATCACGCTAACTGGTGGCTTCTTCGTACTATCTACGATGTTCTACAAGCCTCTATCAAAAGAACGTCAAGCGGATGTTGATAAGTTCTTTGGCAACTTAGATACACCATTAGTAGCTGAATCGGCAGAGCAAAAAGTGTTGGATAACAAACAACGTCAAATGCTTGGTAAACTGATTGCGGTAGCGGGTGTTGGTATCATGTTGATGGCTCTTCTGACTAACCCAATGTGGGGACGCCTAGTCTTCATCTTATGTGGTGTGATAGTTGGTGGTGTCGGTGTTCTACTTGTGAAAGCGGTCGATGACGGCGGCAAGCAAGCTAAAGCGGTAACTGAAAGCTAATAGCTAGCGAACGTTTAGACAAAATGCGACGACTCGAAAGAGCGTCGCATTTTTTGTTTTGCGAAGTGAGTAAACGCGCCTGGCTTACAACATCAGACCTAAATCACGAAAACTGTAAAAAATTGTACGATCGAATCGAAATACATTCAATTGTCCTACAATAAGACGTATATTGTTGCTAATTCCTTTCAATCAACTTGAAAAATAAGTGAGTTAGAATGAGCGACCAAAAATCTCTTGATGCAATCAGGAAGATGAAGCTGGAGAATGATACTTCAGCAGGTAATCTTGTAGACCTACTCCCTATCGAAGTTCAAACACGTGACTTCGACTTATCATTCCTAGACACCTTGAGCGAAGCACGTCCGCGTCTTCTTGTTCAAGCTGATCAGCTAGAAGAATTCAAAGCAAAAGTGAAAGCTGATGAAGCTCACTGCATGTTTGATGACTTCTACAACAACTCTACCGTTAAGTTTCTTGAGACTGCGCCTTTTGAAGAGCCTCAAGCATACCCAGCTGAGACGGTAGGTAAAGCTTCTCTATGGCGTCCTTATTGGCGTCAAATGTACGTTGATTGCCAAATGGCACTGAACGCGACACGTAACCTAGCGATTGCTGGTGTTGTAAAAGAAGACGAAGCGCTCATTGCTAAAGCAAAAGCTTGGACTCTAAAACTGTCTACGTACGATCCAGAAGGCGTGACTTCTCGTGGCTACAACGACGAAGCGGCTTTCCGTGTCATCGCTGCAATGGCTTGGGGTTACGACTGGCTACACGGCTACTTCGCAGATGAAGAACGTCAGCAAGTTCAAGATGCTTTGATTGAGCGTCTAGACGAAATCATGCACCACCTGAAAGTGACGGTTGATCTATTGAACAACCCGCTAAACAGCCACGGTGTTCGTTCTATTTCTTCTGCTATCATCCCAACGTGTATCGCGCTTTACCACGATCACCCGAAAGCAGGCGAGTACATCGCTTACGCGCTAGAATACTACGCAGTACACTACCCACCATGGGGCGGTGTAGACGGCGGTTGGGCTGAAGGCCCTGATTACTGGAACACACAAACTGCATTCCTAGGCGAAGCATTCGACCTGTTGAAAGCATACTGTGGTGTAGACATGTTTAACAAAACATTCTACGAAAACACCGGTGACTTCCCACTTTATTGTATGCCTGTTCACTCTAAGCGCGCGAGCTTCTGTGACCAGTCTTCAATCGGCGATTTCCCAGGTTTAAAATTGGCTTACAACATCAAGCACTACGCAGGTGTTAACCAGAAGCCTGAGTACGTTTGGTACTACAACCAACTGAAAGGCCGTGATACTGAAGCACACACCAAATTCTACAACTTTGGTTGGTGGGATTTCGGCTACGACGATCTTCGCTTTAACTTCCTTTGGGATGCACCTGAAGAGAAAGCACCATCAAACGATCCACTGTTGAAAGTATTCCCAATCACGGGTTGGGCTGCATTCCACAACAAGATGACTGAGCGTGATAACCATATTCACATGGTATTCAAATGTTCTCCGTTTGGCTCAATCAGCCACTCTCACGGTGACCAAAACGCATTTACGCTTCACGCATTTGGTGAAACGCTAGCGTCAGTAACAGGTTACTACGGTGGTTTCGGTGTAGACATGCACACGAAATGGCGTCGTCAAACGTTCTCTAAAAACCTTCCACTATTTGACGGTAAAGGTCAGTACGGCGAGAACAAGAATACAGGCTACGAAAACCACCAAGATCGCTTCTGTATCGAAGCGGGCGGCACTATCTCTGACTTCGACACTGAATCTGATGTGAAGATGGTTGAAGGTGATGCAACGGCATCTTACAAGTACTTCGTTCCTGAAATCGAATCTTACAAACGTAAGGTCTGGTTTGTTCAAGGTAAAGTATTCGTAATGCAAGACAAGGCAATACTTTCTGAAGAGAAAGACATGACTTGGCTAATGCACACGACTTTCGCAAACGAAGTAGCTGATAAGTCTTTCACTATCCGCGGCGAAGTTGCGCACCTAGACGTAAACTTCATCAACGAGTCTGCTGACAACATCACTTCAGTGAAGAACGTTGAAGGCTTTGGCGAAGTTGACCCATACGAGTTCAAAGATCTTGAAATCCACCGTCACGTTGAAGTGGAATTCAAGCCCTCTAAAGAGCACAACATCTTGACGCTTCTCGTTCCTAATAAGAACGAAGGCGAGCCAGTTGAAGTGTCACATAAGCTTGTAGGCAACACGCTAGAGCTAACTGTTGACGGCGAAACGGTTTCAATCGAACTGTAATTTGTTGAAATAACAGAAGCTAGATATTAAAAACTCCGGGCGAAAGCTCGGAGTTTTTTTTGCCTAGCGAAAATGGGAGACGCGGTGCAAATGTACCTCCATGTAAGTTGGAATCGTGCCAGAAGTCCACTTATTGGCCTCTCGATGCCAAATCAATAGTGCAGAGCAGAGCCTGATTAATCTGATGTAGGCCAAGACAGGACATGTATTCAACAATTATGTTGAATGAAAATGTACAGGAGTCGTATACGAGCTCCGTAAGTATGGCTTTGTAGTTTCCAAGAGCTTTTTATCACTTATTTACAGTGAACAATCTCAGTCACAGGCTGAAAAGAGAATAGTGAACTTAAAGTAGGTTGAGGCGTAGTTTGTTCATATTAATCGCATGAGCTATAGCGTGTGGCATTTTGTAAATAAACGGCTTTTTAAGGGTGATATAGTTCCGGTAAATATAAAACGTAAGCCATATTTTCTCGTAAATTGTATCGCCGTCACAACTTACGCTTAACCATCGAATGAATGCCCTAAAACTATTGCGAAACGAGAAAGACGTAGTTATTATAATGAGCATATAATCATACAATACTATATTTGGAGTTTGAACATGACTAAACCTGTAATTGGTTTCATTGGCCTAGGTCTTATGGGCGGCAACATGGTTGAAAACCTGCAAAAGCGCGGCTACCACGTAAACGTAATGGATCTAAGCGCTGAAGCTGTTGCTCGCGTTACTGACCGTGGCAATGCGACTGCATTCACTTCTGCTAAAGAACTCGCTGCGGCAAGTGACATTGTTCAGTTTTGTCTTACAACTTCAGCTGTTGTTGAAAAAATCGTATACGGCGAAGACGGCGTTCTAGCGGGCATCAAAGAAGGCGCAGTACTAGTAGACTTCGGTACTTCTATCCCTGCTTCTACTAAGAAAATCGGCGCAGCTCTTGCTGAAAAAGGCGCGGGCATGATCGACGCTCCTCTAGGCCGTACTCCTGCACACGCTAAAGATGGTCTTCTGAACATCATGGCTGCTGGTGACATGGAAACTTTCAACAAAGTTAAACCTGTTCTTGAAGAGCAAGGCGAAAACGTATTCCACCTAGGTGCTCTAGGTTCAGGTCACGTTACTAAGCTTGTGAACAACTTCATGGGTATGACAACTGTTGCGACTATGTCTCAAGCTTTCGCTGTTGCTCAACGCGCTGGCGTTGATGGCCAACAACTGTTTGATATCATGTCTGCAGGTCCATCTAACTCTCCGTTCATGCAATTCTGTAAGTTCTACGCAGTAGACGGCGAAGAGAAGCTAGGTTTCTCTGTTGCAAACGCAAACAAAGACCTTGGTTACTTCCTTGCTCTTTGTGACGAGCTAGGTACTGAGTCTCTAATCGCTCAAGGTACTGCAACAAGCCTACAAGCTGCTGTTGATGCAGGCATGGGTAACAACGACGTACCAGTAATCTTCGACTACTTCGCTAAACTAGAGAAGTAATCGACGTACGACCTCGCTAGGGTATTGCTTGTCTTCTAGGCGGCGATACCTCGGCGAGGTTCGTTTTTATCTGCAGTTCTGCTTTTTCGTAAATCCATTCATAACCGTTTCTTGCGTTCTTCCTTTCTTCCTTTCTTCCTTTCAAGCTCGCTTTGTTTCTTCCTTTTTGTGCCTCATTTCCTTTGCGTTACCCAAGCAAAGCTCTATTTATTTCTGTTCTTACTTTTACCTTTGTTCTAGTTAGTTCTACTTTGATTTCAACTTTCAACGTCATAAATCTTCAAGCAACTCTCCCTTCAGTAAGCCAATCGTCAATCTTTTGGTAAACAGAACTTTTAGTAAACTAAGCTACTAGCATATCCGTCTCAAACGTTTAAAACCTACACTGACGTTGCATTACTCATCGATCGAATACTTAAAAAGAAAGCAAAAAAAAGCCCACACAGCTGGTGACTATGTGGGCGTGCTCGGACGAGCCGTCTGAAAAAAAGGATGAACAATTTAAAGTGAAATAACGATTAACGAGATCCCCCGACAGTCTCTACGTTAAAAGTGTTCAATGACCTCAAAGCAAATTGCTTCAATTACCACTTTGAATTGAACAAAAGTATCCAGAAAGAACTTAAGTTTTGATTCAAACACACCATACCTTAGGGGTTATTGTATTACAAATAAATGTTAAAACTTAATGCCTTTAGTGAATGGTTGGTTTGCGAAAGTGTGAGTTGTTCCTCACTTTTCTACGCAAACAGATAACGCAGAAAAATTGATTTTAGTGAGGTGGATTATCGACGAAAATACCAACTTATCGCAGTGGATTCGATTTAATTACAAGTTTTTGCCTTTTTACTATAGGTTGATAAAAGTTAAGACTAATAACTGATACCTATGTCACAGAGTGTTTTTAGTCATTTTAAATATATCAAAGTCGCTCACAGAAAGGATAGTTAATTAAACATACAATATTAGTTGAAGTTGAAGTTGAAGTTGAAGTTGTGGTTGTACGGATGTGTCGACATGAATACGCTGCGTTTCACCGTATCTACGATAATGCAAAAAATAACCACTTTGTTCGGATGAAAATAATAGATATAGGTTGTACGGATAATGAGTTTTATGAATTCAAAACTGTCTCTAGGGTTCAAAGGTAAGCTGATTTTGATGGTGGCGATCGTCAGTTCCAGTGCTCTGGTATTTACGAACTGGTTTACGCTCGACTTGGCCACAGATCAGGTCAACCAAACGATATACAACGAGATCGACCACTCGCTAACGATAGAAATTAATCACATTGAAAATACCGTTCAGAGAACCATCGATACCGTAAATTCAGTTGCACAAGAGTTCATGAAGTCACCATACCAGGTACCTAACGAAGCGCTTATGCATTATGCCGCTAAGCTAGGGGGCATTGACAAAATTGTGGTGGGTTTCGACGACGGACGTTCTTATACATCTCGGCCTTCTGAGTCTTTCCCTAACGGTGTTGGGCTAAAAGAAAAGTACAACCCAACGACTCGCCCTTGGTATCAACAAGCGAAACTGAAGTCAGGTTTATCTTTTAGTGACCTATTTTTCACTAAGAGTACTCAAGTACCTATGATTGGTGTGACGTATTCGTATCAAGACCGCGTAATCATGGCAGACATTCGATTTGATGACTTAAAAGCGCAACTCGAACAGTTGGATGGCATTTACGAAGCGAAAGGCATCATTGTTGATGAAAGAGGGATGGTTGTTGCTTCAACAATAGAGAACGTGCTTCCGCAAACCAATATATCTTCTGCGGATACTCGTATGAAATTAAACAGCGCGATAGAACTGCCTGATCAGTTTATTGAAGGCGTGATTAATGGTTACTCAAGAATCTTGATGGCTAAAAAGGTTGATATCGGTAACCAAAAAGAGTGGTACATGATATCCAGTATCGACCCCGAGTTAGCTCTTGACCAATTGAATGGTGTGATGTCGAGTACTCGAATTCTGATTGTTGCTTGTGTATTTGGTTCGGTGATATTGATGATATTGCTTCTGAATCGTTTCTACCGCCCAATCGTATCACTTCGTAAGATTGTTCATGATTTGTCTCAAGGTAATGGTGATTTAACTCAAAGGTTGGTAGAGAAGGGTAATGATGACTTAGGGCATATCGCTAAAGACATCAACTTGTTCATCATTGGCTTGCAAGAAATGGTTAAAGACGTGAAATTCAAGAACTCAGATTTGGATACCAAAGTCTTAAGTATTCGAGAAGGTTGTAAAGAAACCAGCGATGTATTGAAAGTTCACACAGACGAAACCGTTCAAGTTGTCTCTGCGATTAATGGGCTTTCAGAAGCGTCAAACGAAGTAGAGAAGAGCTCTCAATCGGCGGCACACGCAGCGCGAGATGCGGCTGCGTTCAGTGATGAGACCAAGCAAATCAATACGGTGACTGAAACGTATATCAGTGACCTTGAAAAGCAAGTGTGTACGACTTCCGACGACATTCGCTCTATGGCCAACGAAACGCAAAGTATACAGTCGATTGTCTCTGTGATCGGCGGTATTGCTGAACAAACCAATTTACTGGCGTTGAATGCGTCGATCGAAGCAGCGCGTGCCGGCGAACACGGTCGAGGTTTTGCTGTGGTGGCTGATGAAGTTCGTGCACTGGCTAATCGTACACAAATCAGCACCTCGGAAATAGAAGAAGCGCTGTTGGGTTTACAGTCGAAATCGGATGGTCTAGTTAAATCGATTGAACTGACCAAGAGTAATTGTGAGATGACTCGTGCTCAAGTTATCCAAGCGGTAAACATGCTGGCTAAGCTAACTGAGCAGATGGAAACCGTGAGCCGTTTCAATAACGATATTTCTGGGTCTTCTGTGGAGCAAAATGCATTGATTCAGAGTATTGCTAAGAACATGCACAAGATTGAAAGCTTCGTTGAGGAGCTGAACAAGTTAAGCCAAGATCAACTGACAGAGTCGGCAGAAATCAAAACACTTAATGGTAGCGTCAGTGAGCTTATGAGCAGCTTTAAAGTTTAGTGTACTTAAAACTAACATCTAATAGGTGTTAATTGGTATTAATTTTCAATGGTTTAAAATTATTTATCAAAATGAAAGCCACTCAATAACGTTCGCGTTTAGAGTGGCCTTTTTGCGTCCCTATCATATGAAAACGCCGTATTCATTGCTCATTTCACTTGATTTGTCGCATCTCACATTCTGATAATTACTCAATTGACATAAAATAGTACAAATATACATTATCACTTAACTCTTATGGATAAGTGAGATAAATGTGAATAAGCCAATTTTTGTCGTCGTGCTCGCTTCGCTTACGTATGGCTGCGGTGGAAGCAGTTCAAATAGTTCAAGTGACAGCAATGACCCTTCTGATAGCAGCAATCCAGGGACGTCTTATGGCGTTGTCGCACCTTACGATATCGCTAAGTATCAAAACATCCTTTCTAGTTCCGATCTTCAGGTATCTGATCCTAATGGAGAAGAAGGCAATAAAACCTCTGAAGTTAAAGATGGCGATTTCGATGGCTACATCAGCGATTATTTTTACGCTGATGAAGAGACTGAGAATCTTATATTTAAAATGGCTAACTATAAGATGCGATCTGAAGTTCGCGAAGGAGGAAACTTCGATGTTAATGAATCCGGTGTGAGGCGAAGCCTGTATGCAGAAATAAGCCTACCAGATATCGAACATTCAATGGCAAGTTCACCTGCTGATCACGATGAAGTGACGCTGTTACAGATACATAATAAAGGTACGGACGAGAGTGGAACGGGTTATATTCCTCATCCGTTATTACGTGTGGTTTGGGAGCAAGAGCGAGATGGCATTACAGGCCACTATTGGGCGGTAATGAAAAATAACGCCATTGATTGTAGCAGTGCTTCAGACTCTTCAAATTGTTATGCCACTTCTTATGATCGGTACGATTTAGGAGAGGCGGATCTTGATAGCTTTACTAAGTTTGATCTTTCTATTTACCAGAATACATTGGCGATCAAAGTGAATGATGAAGTAAAAGTGAACCAAGATATCGCCTATTGGGAACATCTCCTGAGCTATTTCAAAGCCGGTATCTATAACCAGTTTGAAAATGGTGAAGCCACGGCCTATTTCCAAGCGCTGAGATATACCACAACTCAAATCAATGGCTCAAACGATTGGGATATTAGTGATTGGAAGTTGACGATTCCTGCTAGCAAAGACACTTGGTATGGAAGTGGCGGCGATAGTGCTGCTGAATTAGAACCTGAGCGTTGCGAGTCGAGCAAAGACCTTCTCGCAGATGACCGTGATGTCTACCTCAGCGATATTAACCTGTCTTATTTCAATACTGATGAAGGGAGGATGCATTTTAGAACCGATATGGGGTATGGAACCTCAACTCAAAACTCTAGCTATATTCGTTCTGAATTAAGGGAGTTGTATCAAAGCAATACACAACCCGATTGCAGCACCAGTGATGAAGACACAAGCTGGTATTTGAATGACACCAGAACCAATAAAACCAGCCATGAGCTAACGGCAACTTTACGCATCGAAGACTACCCGAATATCAATAACCAAGATCCAAAAGTGGTACTTGGGCAAATTCATGGTTGGAAGATTAATCAAGCATTGGTGAAACTTCTTTGGGAAGGAGAGGATAAGCCAGTACGAGTAATACTGAACTCCGATTTTGAGCGCAATAATCAAGATTGCAGCGGTTGCGAACCATTCAGTGTTGAATTGGGTACATATACAGCCAGTGAAGAGTGGCGATATACGATTCGTGCTGACGAAGACGGTGTTTACCTGGCGACCCATGATTCAGATGGAACCAATACTGTTTCGCACTTGATTCCTTGGGGTGAGGATTACCAAGACAAAGATGGCGATACTGTTTCGCTAACGTCAGATTGGACATCCACAGATATCGCCTTCTATTTCAAGGCGGGTATTTATCCCCAATTTAAGCCAGATAGTGACTATGTAGATGAGGTGTTTGATGTGAGCTTTAGTTCTTTACGAGCTGTGCATTTTTGACCGAGCCGATGCTTGAATAGCGATAACTGATATTAAAAAAAAGGCCACATTAGATCCTAATCATGTGGTCTTTTTTCTCTGAAAAATTGATCAACTTAACTAAAAAATCGTCATTTTAAACGGATGATTTCTTTCCGTTTATCTACCGATATTGCATTCCTATTTTTTATACCTTGTCTTTTATCAATAAGAAATGTGATCCAGTTAAAGTATGGTAAAACGGAAAGTGTCCTCAGTCTCATTTATTCAATGAAATGTTTTATTTGTATTATAAGATTACGTAATATTTCCATGTTATCGCAAATATTGAGGTAGGAATTGCCTTATAGCTCGTGTTTGCTGATTTTTATGTCACCTACAAATACTGCCTTTGTATTATAATAATGGATTTAATATGAAAAAAATCATTCTAAAAAGCTTACTTGCCTCTTCTATTATACTTGCGGTTGGTTGTGCGAGTACTAGCACGCCTAGCGTTGATTTCCCGAATAACAAAGAAACCGGTGAAGCTCTCCTAACGCCGGTTGCTATGACGGCTAGCAGCCATGATGGTAACGGCCCAGATCGCCTGTTTGACCAAGATCTAACAACACGTTGGTCTTCAGCGGGTGACGGCGAGTGGGCAATGTTGGACTATGGTTCAGTTCAAGAATTTGACGCTGTTCAAGCATCATTTAGCAAAGGTAACGAGCGTCAATCTAAATTTGATATTCAAGTTAGTGTTGATGGCGAAAGCTGGACGACAGTGCTTGAGAACCAAATGAGTTCTGGTAAAGCGATCGGTTTAGAGCGCTTCCAATTTGAGCCTGCGGTTAAAGCCCGTTACGTACGATATGTTGGTCACGGTAACACCAAAAACGGTTGGAACAGTGTGACTGAACTAGCCGCTGTTAACTGTAATGTTAACGCTTGTCCTACTAGCCAGATTATTACTCCAGCAGTAGTAGCAGCAGAGCAAGCAATGATCGCTGAAATGAAAGCAGCGGATAAAGCGCGTAAAGCAGCACGTAAAGACCTACGTTCTGGTAATTTCGGTGTCGCAGCGGTTTACCCTTGTGAGACAGCAGTGAAATGTGAAACACGCACTGCGCTACCTCTACCAGCGGGCTTACCTGAGACACCTCTAGCAGGTAATGCACCTAGCGAAAACTTTGATATGACTCATTGGTACCTATCTCAGCCTTTCGATCATGATAAAAATGGCAAGCCTGATGATGTTTCTGAGTGGAACCTTGCAAACGGTTACCAACACCCTGAAATCTTCTATACCGCTGACGATGGCGGTCTAGTATTCAAGGCTTACGTGAAGGGTGTACGTACATCTAAAAACACTAAGTACGCACGTACTGAGCTTCGTGAAATGATGCGCCGTGGTGACCAATCTATTAGCACTAAGGGTGTTAACAAGAACAACTGGGTATTTTCAAGCGCGCCTGAATCAGATTTAGAAGCGGCAGCGGGTATCGATGGTGTTCTAGAAGCTACCTTGAAAATCGATCACGCAACAACGACAGGTAATGCTAACGAAGTAGGCCGCTTTATCATTGGTCAGATTCACGATCAAAACGATGAGCCAATTCGTTTGTACTACCGTAAACTGCCAAACCAAGCAACGGGTGCGGTTTACTTTGCACATGAGAGTCAAGATGCGACTAAAGAGGACTTCTACCCTCTAGTTGGTGGCATGACTGCTGAAGTGGGTGAAGATGGTATCGCGCTTGGCGAAGTGTTCAGCTACCGCATCGCAGTTAAGGGTAACACGATGACTGTCACTCTAATGCGTGAAGGCAAAGACGACGTAGTGCAAGTGGTTGATATGAGCGAAAGCGGCTACGACGCAGGTGGTAAGTATATGTACTTCAAAGCAGGTGTTTACAACCAAAACATCAGCGGCGACCTAGACGATTACTCACAAGCGACTTTCTACCAACTAGACGTATCGCACGATCAATACCAAAAGTAATCTAACCGTATAAAAACACAGCCTCCAACTCCTAGAGTTCGGAGGCTTTTTTGTGTCTGTTATTTGGGCAGAAACCATCAGTTGTTAAAGATAAACATATAGGTTAAAAGCTGGTGGCTGACCTTAACTTCTGTTTTGAATATCCTCTTTCCGATCCCTAATCTAATATCCAACGCATAGCCTTTCATTCGTTCATAGACCTGCATCAATAAGCCATAGATTAACAATCTAGGGTGAGTGTTAAACATTGGCTTAGGTTGCTTTTGGTTTGTTCAAACTGATCGCCATATCGCTATCAATACTTATATTTAACACTAGATACTAAGGGCAATTCATTGGCTGATAATACCTTGCACCTAGGATGATTAGTTCTGGAAGTCATTGAATAAACAACGGGGTTTGTATTGGTAAACTGAAATTGAGTTGGCTATTAAAAGCCCAAATAACAGGATGGAGAGGTTAGGAGGTTACTACTTTTGAAGTTAAGGAGATTTTAGAGATTTAGGTGATTAGGTTCGAGGTATATATTGGAATACCGATTACAAAAAAGCCTCTAGTAGAACTAGAGGCTATTGACGTAATCAAAGAGTTATTACTCAGCAGTAAATTGAGTTACACGTTCTTGAATTTGTACATCAGTCAGAACTGTATTCCAAACTGCGATATTGTCCACCGACCCATCGAAGTTTTTATCACTACTAGAAGAGCCACCTAAAAGAATAAATTTGTCATCTGTTGTATTTTCAATAACAGAAAAATCGACGCTTTTCGAGTGAGCAAGAGTACCATCGATATATAAGTTAGCAGTCGAATCTAAGTGGTTGTAAGTCGCTAAGATGTGATACCAATTATCTTCAACAAGATAAACGTCTCCTTCACTAGACTTCGCTTCTGTACTCAAGCCCTTGTCGTCTGCATCAAGACCGCCGTAAACCTTAAACTTGATGGAGTTGTCTGATGACTCGAGGTAGAGTTTAAACCCTAAGTAATCACTAGTTTCTGCAAAATCAACAAGTGAAACGTCGGAATCATACCCAAAACGATCTGCTTTAATAACCGTCTCTACAGAGAATGAATCCTCAATGGCTTGAGCTCCAGTAGTAGTTGCCGAAGTTGCATTGTAGTAAATGTAACCATAGCCTCCACCTGTAGCTGAATCTTGGTCAATATGCATAGCTCCAGTACCTGCAGCTCCAGAGGTCGTAGTGATCAAAGGAGAGCCTGATTTACTGGTCAAATCATTGTCGGCACTACCGCTGTCAGTTGTGTAGTCAGCGTTGTCAAAAGTGTACTCATTTAACGCAACCGGAAAGTCACCATCTACTGGTGGCTCAGGCTCAGTACTGCCACCGTCAACAATCACTGTTGCTTCCGCAGTATTGTTGTTGTACGGATTACCTGATAGCGCTTGGCCATTCGGGTAATTGTTAAAGTTATCTTCAAACACCAACTCATCAGTAGTTGTGTCATTCGAATAAACTTTAAAGTTGTCAGCGTTCAACTCGTAGTGTGTTGTGTTGGAAGTATCACCAAGCTTTAATGACACGATAGTAACGGCAGTTTTGTCGAAAGCCTCAAAACCGTTGCCACCATTGTCGTATACGGTGTCATTTACCTTGAATGTGTAGTAACCGCTCGCCCAACTGATTTCAACCGCGAGATCTTCACCTAAAGTGTAAGTGCCTACAGGCTCATCAGGAATTTGAGGCTTACCACTACTATCGGTAACTGTAGAACGGTAGAAAATTTCTCCAGCGTTAAAAATCACTTCGCCGTGTAAGTTAGTGTTAGATGTACCTGAAGCGTAGAGACTAACGTAAGAGTTATTGCCTGAACCATTCGCTTCTTGCTCTGTGTCTTCATCGACTTGGTAGATTAAATCAACAGTTACCTTTCCTGATGCGATGCTGTCTACAGTTGCTCCTGTGCTGTTGTCAGACAGTTTCAAACGTAGTTCACCCACATCATTCTTTACGCCACCATTGTTGGTGTCTAGAATTTGAACATAACCATTAATGCCACTTGCTTCATTGGCTTCACTTATAGCTTCTTGTACGGCGTCAGTTGCTGCTTGATCAGAGCCAGAGTAGTCAATTCCATTAGTTTTGTCTGAAATACTCAGCACACCTGCGTCATCGAAAGAAAAAACGCCATCTAAAATTTCAAGAGTCGAGGTGCCAGTTTCATAATACGTGAAAGATACTGTTCCGGCTTCTTCATCATAATTATTGGTAGAAGCACTTGCATCTTTAATTGTGTACGTGCCTAAGTCATCATCATCGTCATAGTATTTATGATTACCATCTTCTTGGAAAACATAAACGTTTGGTAGGTCAGCGTTTGACGAGGCTGATATTGAAGATGAATTGGCATCACTGATTTGCCAGTAACCCGTTGTTAGTACTGATTCTTGGCTGCCTGCACCTGAATCCGTCGGAATAGGTAAACCATCACTGTTACAACCAAATAATAAACCTGTCGAAAGAGCGACAGCAGTAGCGACTTTAGAAATCTGCATAAAAAATTCTCTTTATGATATTAAATCCATATGTAAATCACATAAGAAATAGATAATGAATAGCCGTTAAATATTTATTAGGATGAAACTAATCTAAATTAGAACATCCTATTATTTAAATTAAAGTAATTAAAATATGCCCCAGAAAATTACAAGAGGAGAGGGGGTATTTAATAAATTGACTATTTCTAATTAGAATGAGTAAGCAACACCAACACGGTATTTTGCTTCGCGGTCTTTAGAAGATGAGCTGATATCTGACGACCAAATCTCAGCAAACGGTTTCCAAGAACCGAACTTGTAGTTTACTTTTACGCCAGCATCCCATTCCCAGTCATCACTATTATAAAGAAGTACGTTGTCCAAAGATTTTACATAGTTTGCTTCGTAAGAAAGGCCAAGTTTAGGTAGAGACTCAATTTTGTAAGCACCGGTTAGTGTGATTTTTGATTTTTGAGCTGACTCTAAACGTTCGCCAGTTTCTGAATCTTTGTCACCAAATTGCGTATGGTTACGGAAGTCAGCATATTCATGACGGTAACGAATCGCGGTTGTTAAACCCATGTCTGCTTTATAGCCAACGCGGAACTGAGGTTTAAACGTAACCTTTTTCATCTTCCAGTCGCCATCGTTAGCATTAGGCTCATCCCAATCCCAAGCAATAGGCATACCCATTTGTAGATACCAATTGTTGTCTATTTTGTATGTCGCAGTGTTATCTATCTCCATACCATAGATGTACCAGTTGCCATCGTAGAAGCTCTGGCTGTTCGCTGACTTAACAGAACCTGAATCTTCATCGTAGTAAGAATCATCAGTGTGGAACTTAAGTTCCAGGCCTGTAGAGTGTTTCCACTTGTCTGACAGCTTAAAGCTTTCACCTAGCTTAACTCGATGTTGATGGCGAGCGTCTACGTGAGCAGTATCGCCATTTGTTTTTGTATAATCCGTCGCAGCACGATACTCGTAACGATAATCAAGAGTTGCACCAGTAGCTGTGCCCGCTAAAAGAGTACATGCAACAGCTGCAGCAATTTTTGTAACAGAATTCATACCTTTGTCTCACTATTATTTTTTTATTTTGGATACATCCAATGTACCCATGGCTCACAAATCAACACCTTACGTGGTATTAAATTAATGTATGACAAATATGATATTTATTACCGGGTCAAATTTCTGTGAGATCTATCAAAAACTTCTGAATAATCGCCTGAATGTATAGCTAAATGCTATGAATATCTCAATTATCACTCTGTTTTTTAAATCGATAATGACTTGGATCTCATATTTATAAACGTCGTAAATCAACTGATACCAATGTGTTAAAATAAGACAAATAATTCAATTTATAACTATTAATGGCATACAAGTAACAGAGTTGGTTGATGGGTATGATCACTTGCACGGTAAATTCAAGGTTAGCTATTTTAAAGTTGGCGTTAGAGAAGTGTTAATCAGTCGTTTTTGTGTTGTTGCTTTTTAGGTGGTATTTAAGTCGGAATAAATAGTCATTATTACGAATTGGTGTTTAACGTAGTTTTTATACTGAGAGTGTTACTTGGTATTGGTTAACGATAAAGGATGAGTCATGTTTAAGAAAAACATATTAGCAGTGGCGTTATTAGCGACTGTGCCAATGGTTACTTTTGCAAATAACGGTGTTTCTGATCCAGTGCCTGCTGATAAGTTTGATATGCGTAATTGGAAAATAACGATTCCTTCGGATATTAATGAAGATGGTCGTGTTGATGAAATAGAAGGGGTAGCGATGATGAGCTACTCACATAGTGACTTCTTTCATCTGGATAAAGACGGCCACCTTGTATTTGAAGTACAGAATCAAGCTATTACGACTAAAAACTCGAAAAATGCACGCTCTGAATTGCGTCAGATGCCACGTGGTGCAGATTTCTCGATTGATACTGCTGATAAGGGAAACCAATGGGCACTGTCTAGCCACCCATCTGCCACTGAATACAGTGCGGTAGGTGGAACGTTGGAAGCGACATTAAAAGTCAATCATGTCTCTGTAAACGCTAAATTCCCAGAGAGATATCCAGCTCATTCAGTGGTTGTTGGTCAAATACACGCTAAGAAACACAACGAGCTTATTAAAGCGGGAACTGGGTATGGACATGGCAATGAACCACTGAAGATCTTCTATAAGAAGTTTCCTGATCAAGAGATGGGATCAGTATTTTGGAACTATGAACGTAACCTAGAGAAGAAAGATCCTAACCGTGCTGATATTGCTTATCCTGTTTGGGGTAATACATGGGAAAATCCAGCAGAGCCGGGTAAAGCGGGCATTGCACTAGGTGAAGAGTTTAGTTACAAAGTGGAAGTGAAAGGCACCATGATGTACCTGACATTTGAAACGGCTCGTCACGATACGGTTAAGTACGAAATCGACTTGAGTAAAGGTATCGATGAACTTGATTCCCCAACGGGCTATGCTGAAGATGATTTTTATTACAAAGCTGGCGCATACGGCCAATGTAGCGTAAATGATACTCACCCTGTTTGGGGGCCGGGTTGTGCAGGCACTGGCGATTTCGCTGTTGATAAAAAGAATGGTGATTACAACAGTGTGACCTTCTCTGCACTTAAGCTTAACGGTAAATAGATACGAAATAGAGCAGGCAATAAGCTAGCTCATCAAGCATTTTTAAAGGCCACTTAACTCAATGTTAAGTGGCCTTTTTTTATTTGAGCCTTTTATATATGGCGTTTGTGTTTATTAATGCATCCAACACATCAAGACGGTTTGCTGGTCTTGATTAATGTCATATGGAGTCTGCTTATTGAGGTTTATGAATGGATCTCACTCTTGCTGTCGAGAATTAGTTAACCCAAGAGGGTTGATTAACCCAAACTAGAATCCAATCAAATATGAAATCTAAAACAAAACAGCCTTGTCAAAGGACAAGGCTGTTAATCAAACTGCTTAGAACTTAGAACTTAGAACTTAGAACTTAGAACTTAGAACTTAGAACTTAGAGCTTAGAGGGAACGACGGCGTTTAGTCATACATCAACTCATTGGCTTTGTTTGCATCAAACTCTTTCAAAGATTTACGCGCTAAGTGTCTAAACGGGAACGCTTTGACTATCTCTTCGAAAGGTTGAACTGCAAATGCCCAAAAAATAGAGCCATCTAAGCCAAAGATAATCAATGCGCACAAAGGGATTGAAACTATCCATTGGCCTGTAAAATTTATTTTAAATACGTCTGTGGTTTTACCTAGCGCTCTCAAGACATGTCCGTGCACGGTGTTGTAGCCCCGAACGATCGGCAAGAATATGTAGAGTGGGGCAATAACAGCCAGTGCTTGATAGGTTGAAGGATCTAAGTCTGGGTATACGTCGCCAATCACCACACTTAAACCGGCAAACATAACGGCACAAATGACAGAAATACCTACCGCGACATCGATACTGGTATCAACATTTTTAGTTAGGTCTCCCATTTTCTTGGAGCCGATCGCTTGGCTGATCGTAATAGCGGAAGAGTGCGCCCAAGCGGTAATGAACTGAGTCCCAGCTCGTAACCACGGCATAACTAAGGTAATCGCAACGTACGCGTTGATATTGAGTTGCGAGTACAATAATTGATAAATCGTCGCGCCAATCGATAGCATGGTCACATTCGCTGCTACTGGGAATATCTCAATAAAGTGGCGACGGATGTTGGTGATGAATTCTGACTTTTGAGTATCCAATTTCAGTGAAACGGATGAATCGTAGTGCACACACAGAATTAAATACACTAAACGGATGGTGATAGCGATAACACTGCCAAGCGCTGCACCTTGTACGCCGATGCCTTCAAAATTAGTGAAGCCATGAATAAGTACGTAAGAGAGCACAGCGTTGATCGGTAATTCGATCAAGTAACCCTTAAAGGGGACTTTGGTTCTTCCTAATCCATTAAACAGCGCGATGATGACTTGCGTTAATGCCGTGAAAATCACTATATACTTGGAAATATCCAGATAGTGGCTGATTTCAAGATGAAGCGTTTTATCGTCGGTTAAGGCTTGAATCAAAGGTTGTTCGAAAAAGGTAAGTAGAAGCCAAAATATCGCTGCAACGCCGAGGTTGATGAATAAACCTGCCCAAAATGCTTTGGAAAGAGAAGCTGCGATACCAGAGCCCACAGCACGACTGAGTACAAGTTGTGTACCATTCGCCAATGCCATTTGGATGCCCAACACAAAGGCGATGATGGTCGTGGCAATACCCATTGCGGCGAGAGGAATTTCACCGAGCGGAGATACGAGCAAGGTATCGATCATTAACATCGACTGCATCAGTAATGCGTTTAAGGCTAGGGGCCAGGCGAGAGAGAAATTTTTCCTTACGTACGATTGCGAAGACACAAACAACACCTTATGTGTGTAACCGTAAGCTTCACTGAGATGACCTGAGTTCAACGTTTAAAGATGAAACACTACGGTAATTGATGGTTAAGACAAGATTGATAACTAAAACAAAATTGGCGGCTAAAGAAAGCTAACGATTAAGGTAAAACTGACCATTAGAGTAAGCTGACAGTTAAAGCTGAGACATCTACAGCAGCAGACATTAACTACAGGACTGATTCGTGCTTAAGAAAGCACTCATTTTGATCAACACGAATCAGTTCTAGTAAGTCTTGGTTATGCGAACGCTAATTCAACCTTAGATAATTTTTGATTTTCATCATCAAGCAATAATTGAGAAGCGACTCGCGCTTGCTTTGCGTTGCCGGACATGATCGCATCGTATATTGCTTTGTGTTCTTCTAGACAGAAGCGTCCGCCTTCTGCGGAATGATCGATAAACTGCTTGAAGATCGTCGACAATATATTTGCGAACGGGATGTAAAACTGGTTGCCAGTCGACAGAAAAATCGTTTGGTGAAACAAATGGTCGTGCGTTGTCCATTCTTCATAGTCAAAGCTGTTAGCTGCGAGTGTCATTTTTTGGAAAAGAATAGAAAGCTCTTTACGCTGCTCGACAGTTGCGTTGGTTGCCGCCAGAGCGCACGCTTCTGGATCTATTGCTTTTCTTAAACCCAAGAATTGAGATAAGAAGGGTTTAGTGTCTTCTAAATCTTGAATCCAATAGAGTAATTGCGGGTCTAAAAAGTGCCATTGTGTTCTTGGTTTTATACGAGTGCCGACTTTAGGCTTTGACTCAATGAGCCCTTTTGCAGAAAGCAGCTTTGTTGACTCTCGAAGTGCTGTTCTGCTTACTCCAAAGATCTCGCAGAGCTCCATTTCGCTGGGTAACTTCTGATTTTCTTCTAACTCGCCAGACAAGATCTTGCGAGCAATTTGCCTTGCTACTTGAACGTGAATTCGGCGGCTTGAATCTTCCACCAATGTAAATATTGACATTTAAACCACCTGAAATTGAAATTTAAAAACAAAAAAACCAGACGAATCTGGCTTTTGGTGTCAGTGTATACGTCTATGTTGCGTGAGGTTTTCCCTCATCTACTACGGTCTATTGACCAAATGTAATGCGCTTTTATAGCTCTGTGAGCCGATTAGCTTCGCGACTTTATATAACTCTGCGCTCTTATTAACTTAGAGACCTTGTTAACTTTGCGACCATGCTAAATATAACTTAGCTCGCCTTTTTAATTAGAAAGCTAGGGCGCTATTTGTCCGCCGTTTACATCCAGAATTTGTCCTGTGATGTAACCGCTGCAAGCGTGCGATGCGAAGAAAGCAAAAGTAGGAGCCACTTCTTCAATATTGCCAAAGCGTCCCATAGGAATATTGCTAGCAATGGTCGATTTTAGTTCATCACTTTTGCCATCGTGAAATGCGGTGTCGATAGTACCCGGTGAAACAATGTTGAAACGGATATTGTCTTTAGCAAACTCTTTCACCCAGTTGCGGTGGATATCGTGTAGCCACGCTTTTGATGCGGCATATACGCCAGCACCCACACCACCACCTTCACGAGCAGCAATCGAGCCTGTGCTGATAACACACGATGTTTGTCCAGACTTAATGGCAGATGCGCGTAAATGAGGGATAGAAAACTTGGTTGTCATCAATGCAGAGCGAACGTTAAGATTCATTACACGCTCATAAAATTCGTCATCGATATTTTCTAGGTTTGCACGACCGCCAAGGCCACCTGCGTTATTAATCAACACATCCATGCCACCGAAATGATCGGTGAATTCTTTGACTAATTTTTCGCAATCTGATGTTTCCATCAAGTTTGCTGGAAAAAACGCAACATCACCGCCAAGTGCTGTGAGCTCAGATAGAACGCCATCAACTTTTGGGCTGAGAGCTCGACTATTGATACCAATCTTTGCACCGTACTTTGCGAAAACACGTGCGGTAGCTAAACCCATACCAGCGGTAGAGCCAGTAATTAGAATGCGTTTACCCTTTAAGTCATTAAACATCAGCGTCGCCTATATTGTAGATTATTTGCGTTAATAAATCATACAATAACACTTGCTATATTCAAGTGTGGCTATCTCAAAACTGATCATTAACGAGATTAATAGTCGGGGTAAAGGTGGTTTTGTGAGTTTGCGCATACAAAATCAGTGTAAATAAGAACTATTTGTATGAATTAATGGCTTGGTTATGGTTTGTGTGGTCAATCTTTATAAGATTAACAAAATATTGCCTTAGCCTATATCAGGATTGACCTCACGTTATTCTTATACTGAGTTGGTGCAGATATAAATCAGTGTTATAGTCCGCGTTAAATAATACATATCTAATAAGTAAGTAGACACATGGCTGGCTCTTTCAATTCGATTTCAGGCTCTAAGCGAAGCCTTCATGTGCAAGTTGCACGTGAAATCGCTCGTGGTGTTTTGTCGGGCAAATTGCCTCAAGGTTCCATTATCCCTGGTGAAATGGCGTTGTGTCAGCAATTTGGGATAAGTAGAACGGCATTAAGAGAAGCCGTTAAGCTTCTGACTTCAAAAGGCCTACTAGAATCTCGTCCAAAAATAGGTACTCGCGTTGTTGACCGCGCATTCTGGAACTTTTTAGATCCGCAATTGATTGAATGGATGGATGGATTAGCAGACACCGATCAATTCTGCCATCAGTTCTTGGGTTTACGTCGTGCGATTGAACCTGAAGCGTGTGCGCTAGCAGCTCAGTTCGCTAGCGCTGATCAACGTATTGAATTATCGGGTATTTTTCAACAAATGGTAGAAATATCGGGTGCTGAAGAGTTTAACCAAGAAAGTTGGTTAGATATCGATATGAAATTCCATAGCCTTATCTTCAATGCAACGGGTAACGACTTTTACCTGCCATTTGGTAATATCTTAACGACTATGTTTGTTAACTTTATTTCTCACTCTTCTGAAGAGGGAAGTACGTGTATTAACGAGCATCGCCAAATTTATGAAGCAATCATGGCTGGCAACAGTGATAAGGCGCGCCAAGCGTCGGCAAGCCACCTATTAGATACCAATCATAGATTGCCAATAGCTAGCTAACTGTTTTTAAAAGGTTTTAAATCTGAAGTTCTAATCGTTTTTGTCTATAGATTTGAAGAACTAGGGCAACCAAGATTAAAATCATTGTCCAAATAAGATACACATTTAAAAAAGCACGTTTGATACGTGCTTTTTTTACATCCAAAATTGATGAAAACCTGACCAATGTCCAATATTTAACCTATTGTTTGTTGTTTTGTTAAAAGCACTAGTAACTGACATTGTTGGTTATATAATAATACTAATTAAATTATTGCGAGTGTGATTATGCCTCAGTCTCTTTTGCCAAATATTCTTCAATTTATCGGTCAGATAGACCCTTTCGATAAGATCCCTAAAGAAGCGCTTCGTGAACTTGCCTCTAATGTTCAGATCACTTATCTCGGCAAAGGGGATGTGGTTGATCTGTGTGAGTCGGGTAAAGAAAAGTCGCTCTACATCATTCGAACCGGTTCTATGGAACAAAGAAAGTCAGACGGTGTACTTCGTGCGCGTTTAGGCAGTGAAGATTTGTTCGGCTTTACGTTCTTAGATTCTGAAGTTAACGACGAGAAAGGCTACAGAGCGATCGCAATCGAAAACACCTTACTTTATGTGATTCCACACTCGGCACTTCAAGCGCTGTTCAAGGCATTTCCAAGCTGCGCTGAACATTTTGCGTCACAGGCTCAGGTTCGCTTGAAGTCGGCACTCGATGTGGTGTGGTCAAACAAAGAGAAAGGCTTGTTCATTCGTAAGGTTGAAGAAGTCGCAAGCGGACAGGTTGCAATCGTTAAGTCTGAACAAACCATTCAATCGGTCGCGGTTGAAATGTTGCACCAACGCTCACCGTGTGCGGTGATCTATGAAGGTGAAACCATTGTTGGCTTGATTACCGATCGAGATATGACCAAGCGAGTCATCGCGCATGGTGTCAGTACCGATAGCTTGATTTCTGAGGTGATGACGCACTCTCCGCTGACGGTTAAACCGGATGATCTCGTGTTGCATGCCGCGTCTATCATGATGCAATTCAACATTCGTAACCTTCCAGTAGTAAAAGAAAACAAAGTCGTTGGCCTTCTTACTACGTCTCACTTGGTTCAAAACCACCGTGTTCAAGCGATCTTCTTAATCGAGAAAATTAAATACGCGGGCAGCGTGAAAACCATGTCTTCATTTACTTCCGAAAGACAGGCTATTTTTGAAGCGCTGGTGGAAGGCAAAGTGGCACCTGAAACGGTGGGTAAGGTAATGACCATGATTATGGATGCCTACACGCGCCGATTGATTCAGATAGCGATTGATAAGTTAGGCCCACCACCTTGCGATTTTTCTTGGATCGTGGCGGGCTCGCACGCGCGTAATGAAGTTCATATGTTGTCGGACCAAGACAGTGCGATTGTACTCGCTGACGATGCAACCGACAGCGACCGAATTTACTTTAAACACCTAGCAATGATGGTGACCAACGGGTTAGCGAGTTGTGATTATCCACTGTGTCCGGGTAAATTCATGGCGGCGACACCAAAATGGTGCCAGCCACTTGGTGTTTGGAAGCACTACTATAAAAAGTGGGTCGCAAACCCTGAGTACGAACGCTTACTCAACATCAGTGTGTTCCTAGAAATCCGTACTATCTATGGCAACAGTGAGTTCGAAGGCATTCTTCGTGATGAGCTGCATTCTAATATTCGCGGCAACCGTGAGTTTTTAAGCACACTAGTGAAAGATGCGGTGAACACCAACCCGCCACTGGGTATCTTCAACAGTTTGGTTCTAGAGAAATCGGGTGAGAATAAGAAAACACTCAATGTGAAGAAGTACGCCATCAACTTGATTATCGATCTTGCGCGTATTTACGGATTAGCGGTGGAATGTGATTTGTCGGCAACCGATGAACGCTTTGCTGCAGCCAATGAAAAAGGCATGTTGAGTGATGACGCGTTCAAGAACATCCTTGGTGCGTATCAGTTCATTCTGTCTTTCCGTTTCGGCCATCAACTTGAAGCTTTGAAGAATGGAGATGTGCCAGACAACAACATCAACCCAGACAGTTTTGGTAGCTTTGAGCGTAAGCACTTGAAAGATGCCTTTAGGATCATTGCCGACCTTCAAGAAGCGGCGAAAATTCGTTTCGGAGCGCGTTAATGAAAGCCTTGTTGAACTACTTTCACCCGCTTGAACGAATTAAACGCAAGCGTAAACAATATCTGGGTACGGTTAAGTTGCCAGAAGCGTTACACGATCTTGTTGAACAACCTTGTCCAGAGATGACGGATAAAGCTAAAGACAGCGATTACATTGTGTTGGATCTTGAAACGACCGGCTTAGATAGCGAACAAGATCTTATTTTGTCCATGGGATGGGTTGATGTGGTTAAGGGGAGAATTGACTTAGCATCAGCCAAGCATATTTACCTTAATAACGATTCTCAGATCAACGCAGAAACTGCAGTCATTAACCACATCACACCACAAATGTTGGAAGAGGGTGCCTCGATTCATGATGCAATGCTGACTTTTTTTGAAGCAGCAAAAGGTAAAATTATTGTGGCGCACGCTTGTGTCGTAGAAGAGACTTTTATTAATCAATATTTGCTTAGATGTTATGGATTGAGGGCGGTGCCTTTGCTTTGGTTAGATACATTGCGTATTGAAAAGACGATGGAAAAAGCGATCAGTAATCATGAAGAAGTGGATTTAACTCTAGCAGGAACACGTGGAAGATATGGGCTTCCTGAGTACAACAGCCACAATGCCTTAGCCGATGCGGTTTCAACGGCTGAGCTACTTTTGGCTCAACAAAAACGAGTGGTTCCGAACGATGAAGTGACACTTTCATTTTTGTATCGGATCAGTCACTAAAGTTAGAGCTAGAATTAGAGTAAGCGCTAGAAAGTTTTCTGCTCGTTCATTTACGAACGCATAGATTTGAAGGTACAAAAAAGCCAGCGATTGCGCTGGCTTTTGTTTAGGTCTTAGAAAATTAGGACAGTAATTATCTTAGATTCTTCATATTGGGTGCAGTTTAGAAGCTGTAAGTAAGACCTACACGGCTACGTAATTCACGAGTTGCTTTTGTTGAAGAAGTGCTCACATCACCAAATTCTACATACGGTGCCCATTGACCCATAATGTGGCGAATACTTGCGTTCAACTCGTAGTTGGTATCATCGTTATCGTAGATGTCGTAATCGTCAGCTTTGTAGTAGTTACCTTCAAAACCGAAACGCCAGTTTTCTATTGAGTAGTTAACGTTTGCCGTTAGACGATGACGACGCTGATTAGAAACGTTTTTATCAACCGTGATTGGTACACCGTCACTATCAACGATAACGTCGCCATTACTATCGAACTGGTACTCTGAGCTGCTCGTGTTCTGTCTCATATCGTAACGGTAACGAGCACTTAGGCTTAAACCGTCAATGCTATCCACTTTGTATGTTGCACGAACTTGAGGTTTATACGTAACGCCAGATTCGCGACCTTCAATCGGCATACCGTAAGTCATCGTCCAATTGTCGTTAAGTACGTGACGGTAGTTTAGACCAAGCTCCCAGCCATTATTCTTCAAGTCTTCCATGAATTTACCGTCTTCTCCCTTGAATTTTGCTTCGATATCTACAAGGAAGTTGCCAATGCTATCGCCCAGTTTTACACGAGTAGCGTGTTGATCTGTGTGACTCTTGTATTCGTGTCTCATATCGAAAGACGCCGCAGATACAGAGCCAGCAGCGAGTACAGATGCCACAGCAATCACGATTTTAGTTTTATTCATGGTATTAGTTCCATATTTATAGGTTGAGTATTGGCCCTAATTTCGAGCCAAATAGAGTAGTTCTTGTCTTTAATGCATTTGGTTGTAGAGATAATCGTTTAATTACCAAACATTTATTTGCATTTAAATAATACAAATATGCTAACGATTAGAGTGCTGTGGTTCTGTGAATTAGATCGTGTTGTCATGATAAACCCCCTATTTACAAAGGGTTACAAAGTAAGGGTTATAATATAACTCATTGTTTTAAAGTGACTTGTCAAATCAGTCTCGTCGATTTATAGAGTTTTCTCTGTCAATAAATGTGCGCTACAGCAAAAATTCGAATCTTTAATTACCATTTTTATTTGTAATACATTATTATTTACTAACTTTCAGCGGCGATACATATGTTTGACATGTTGAATGTATGCTCATGTAGAGCGTGGATAGGTGAACTGATGGTTCATCTCTGAATTTCCAAGAGTGGATTACAAGTTAAAACGCTTTAAAAGCGAACATGGTTTAAAGGCTCTAAGCGGTTGAGAGGTTATGAAAGGTTATGAAAGGTTATAAAGGTGCAAAAGCTAAACGTGGTTTAAAAGCTGTAGTGATTTAAAACCTACGGCACTTGAAAACCTACGACATTTTGAAACTTAAAGTAGCTTAAAAGCATTCGGCATTTGCTTGAGGTGATTGAAAGCCTCAAACAGAGAAGGATTGAAGTGTAGTAGGCAAGTCAGTGACATAGCCTGCTATATAGGTCTGACTTTGGTGCGATTGGGAACCGTCGCTCTAAACTGATGACAAAAGAAGAAATCGTTGAAATGCTCGTAAGAGCATTTTGATTATTGCTCCCAACTATTCTAATTATAACTTCTGCTTTCCTTTAGAGAGGTAGGAGATGACAGTGAAGATCTGTCTTTGCGCTCATGTTGATACAGGCAACATGGGCGTTTTTTTTTGCTTTGAATTCATGGGTTAGTAGGTGGTAGAACTGAGGCGGGATGTTCTTTTAAATTTTCAGAATCATTGGAGTTGATATCGTTGTATTAATATCGATGATCTTGTGTGCTTATCAAACTCTATCAAACTCTATCAAACTCTATTGAACTAACCGACAAGAAGCACTCATGCATGATGACATGAATGCGTCTTGGAGTAGGTCTAGTCTATAAAAGGTTAACTTTGCGTCGGCATCCATACTTGTTTGGACGTAATTTTGTGGCCTTTAAAGGTCAGCTCCTCAATCTTATCTCCGTTCTGATTCCAACGAGTTAATGTACCATTAGCAATTTCACCGTCATCAAACTTGGTCTCACTGGCCTTGTGACCGTTCGGGTAATAATCCGTTACCAACCCATCTTTTTGCCCTTTGCTGTATTGAGCAGTAAGGCTCTGTTCGCCGTTTGGATACCATCGAGAGGCAACGCCTGACAATTCATTATCTTCATAATTGAGCTGTGCTTTTTTCTGCCCATTGGGATACCAGGCTTCGGCTTTGCCCTGCAATTCACCTTTTTCGTAATTCACTTTAGAAGCGATCTGACCATTCGGATACCAGTTGGTTTCTAATCCAAGCTGCAGGCCATCAGCGAATTGCGCTTGAGTTGCTATTTGGCCGTTATCGAATGCCTCTTCAAATTGACCAGTAAATGGTTTTGAGTGGTTGACTTGATAAGCGACACCTTTTCGCATTTGTAGATAATCAACAGCGTCTTCACGCGGTGTAGCTGCGTAACTCATAGAAGACATCGTACTAAGAGCAATCAATATTGGGATGTATTTCTTCATAATGACACCTTTTCATTGGACGGGGGAAAGTGTAGTCGGTGTGTTAAAAGCATTTCACTTCCGAGAATAACTGTCAGCACCTATTACTGGTTTTCAAGTTTTCATTATTAACGGTCTAATAAAGGGAACTTTTTAAAGCGAAATTGGACGTTAAGATTGTCATATTTGTAATACAAATGAGTTGGATTGAATCATCTTTATAAATTATATGAAATGCTTGTCATGATGTCTGGTCGTGGATTTTCTAGTTACGATTAAAATTTTCTAATGATGATTTAGTCTTTTTTTGAGATTTAATTCACATTTAGAGAGCTTTTCGCCTCAATGTAAAGACTTTGGTTGCCAGAGACTGCACTGGCTTGATGAATTACGCTCCCGAACGGTGCAACTTTGAACTCGATCACTTGTATGATTATTAGTGTGTAATAGTCTAAGATCGTCGTCACGCATTTAAGTTATTGTAGTACAAATGTACTTGTCATCTATCTATAGTGAACCTAACAAAAAAACATAAATAAAAGGTCTCAAGATGGAACTCAATACCCTGATAGTTGGCATCTACTTCCTATTCTTAATTGCAATAGGGTGGATGTTCAGAACGTTTACAAGTACGACAAGTGATTACTTCCGTGGAGGAGGTAACATGCTTTGGTGGATGGTAGGTGCAACCGCATTTATGACCCAGTTCAGCGCATGGACATTTACCGGTGCAGCAGGTAAAGCCTTTACTGATGGCTTTGCAGTAGCGATTATCTTCATCGCTAACGCATTTGGTTACTTGATGAACTACCTATACTTTGCTCCTAAGTTCCGCCAACTGCGTGTTGTGACGGTAATTGAAGCGATTCGTATGCGTTTTGGTAAGGTTAATGAGCAAGTGTTTACTTGGTCGGGTATGCCAAACAGTGTTATCTCTGCGGGTATCTGGCTGAACGGCCTTGCGATCATCGCATCGGGTATCTTCGGCTTTGACATGACGACAACGATTATCCTAACGGGTTTGGTTGTATTGGTAATGTCAGTAACAGGCGGTTCATGGGCAGTAATCGCATCTGACTTTATGCAGATGGTGATTATCATGGCTGTGACAGTAACGTGTGCAGTGGTTGCGGTTTACCACGGTGGCGGCGTTACACAAATTATAAACGACTTCCCAACTGATTCATTTATTACGGGTGATAACCTTAATTACCTAAGCATCTTCAGCATCTGGGCAGTGTTCATCTTCTTAAAGCAGTTCAGCATCACGAACAATATGCTGAACTCTTACCGTTACCTTGCGGCTAAAGACTCAAACAACGCGCGTAAAGCGGCACTACTTGCCTGTGTACTGATGACGCTTGGTCCAATCATTTGGTTCATGCCTTCATGGTTCATGGCAGGTCAAGGTGTTGATTTAGCCGCTGCTTACCCTGACGCCGGCAGCAAAGCCGCTGATTTCGCTTACCTTTACTTTGTTCAAGAGTACATGCCGGTTGGTATGGTTGGTCTTCTGATTGCCGCGATGTTTGCAGCAACAATGTCTTCAATGGACTCTGGTCTAAACCGCAACTCAGGTATTTTTGTTAAGAACTTCTACGAGCCGATTCTTCGCCCTAAAGCGACAGAGAAAGAGCTAATGGTCGTTTCTAAAATAACGTCTACTTTCTTCGGCATCGCGATCATCTTGGTTGCACTGTTCATCAACTCTCTTAAAGGATTGAGCCTTTTCGATACGATGATGTACGTGGGTGCACTGATCGGCTTCCCAATGACGATTCCAGCATTCTGTGGCTTCTTTATCCGTAAAACACCGGATTGGGCCGGTTGGGGCACGCTAGTAGTCGGTGGTGTGGTTTCTTACTTCGTTGGTTTCGTTATCACAGCGGACATGATCCAAAACTGGTTCGGTTTGAATGAACTGACAGGCCGTGAATGGTCTGACCTAAAAGTGGCTATCGGTCTTATCGGTCACATCATATTTACTGCTGGCTTCTTTGTTCTTTCAACGCTGTTCTACAAGCCATTACCGGCGCACCGTGAGAAAGACGTAGACAAGTTCTTCAACAACCTAGCGACACCATTAGTTGCTGAAAGTAATGAACAGAAGAAACTGGATAACAAGCAACGTCGTATGTTGGGTTCACTTATCGCGGTAGCGGGTGTGGGCGTAATGACTATGTTTGTACTGCCAAACCCAATGTGGGGACGCATGGTATTCGTTCTGTGTGGCTTGATTGTATTCTCTGTTGGTCTGTTACTTGTTAAAGCAGTCGATGACAAAGTCGAGCAACAAGACGAAGTGACTCCAGCCGAAGGCTAATTTAATACGCATCCTAAATAACATCACGGTCACCTAAATGGGTGGTCGTCATTTTTATAATCCAAACTTTAACGTGAGATGTACGATGAACAAAAAACTATTATCGGTAAGCATTATTAGCGCGTTCACGCTCGCTTTTGCAACAGGCTGTACAACACAAGAAAAAACAGCACCGGTAGTCAGTGTCGCTGAACAAGCTACGCCTGCTATTAGCGAAATCGACCGCAGTTACTTATTGAGTAGTGACCGCTTAACTGAGGTGGATGGCAATACAATAAACGTTGCATCAGAAGAGCAAGTAGCCGCGCTTAAAGCACAATTTGAAAACCTAAAAGATGGCGACGAAGTTGTTATTCCTAACGGTAAATACGCGAACTTAGGTCAAGTAACTATTACCGCGAATGACATTACCGTTAAAGCAGAGCAAGCCGGTTCTGTATGGTTAACTGGCCTGGTTCAGTTTGAACTTAAAGGTGATGACATCACGCTAGATGGCTTAGTGTTTACCGAAGGTGGTCCGAACGAAAGATTTGGCGGCGTTCGAATGATGGGCGACAACAACACTTTACAGAATTCAACCTTTTACTACTTTAACCACGCTTATGAATATCAACCGGATGAGCGTCGTTCTGAATACCCGAGATACCTGTGGGTTTCTCTGTGGGGTAAAGACGGCAAAGTGATCAACAACCGCTTTGAAGGCAAACAAAAGCGCGGTACGTTGATTGGTGTACAGAAAGATGATTCTGCAGACAATCACTTGATTGCTAATAACATCTTCATGGATCAGAAACCGAATCAGTTTAATGAATTCGACATCAAAGAAGCGATTCGTTACAACGGCAACAGCTGGGAAGCACTTCGTATTGGTGATTCAAAATCCTCTCAGTGGGATTCCAATTCAAAATTCGTGAATAACTTGATGATCGACATGGATGGCGAGCGCGAGCTTGTCTCAGTTAAGTCGGGTGGCAACACAATTTCTGGTAATACAATTTTTGAAAGTTCTGCTTTGATTTCTTTGCGTCATGGTAAAGGAAGTAGTGTTGAAAATAACATTATTCTAGGTAATAAAAAGAACTTAACTGGTGGCATTCGAATCTATGATGAAGACCATGTTATCCGTAATAACTACATTGCGAATACACGTGGACGTGACGGTGTAATTGAAGGCAATGCTGACCTACGTGGTGGTATCGTGATTAATACGGGTATCATTGATGTGGCAAACGGCGAAGAGCTAGATCAGTCGGTTAAAGGTAAAGAGCTTAACAAACAGTGGACGCCTAAAAACATCACCATCGAGAACAACTCATTGGTTGATACACAGTGGGGCATTATCTATGGCAATCAAACTCACCGTGTGAGCCTGTTCAATAATGCCGAAGTTGAAAAGATTTATGCCGGTGTTGATATCGCGTTTAATAATAACGTTGTCGATAATTCAGAGTCTCCAGAGTTTGTCAGTGTTCGCGCAACGGAAGATTACCCGTTAGTGGGTGCAACGTATGACAATGAAACATATGTTGGCCAAGTGACAGCATCTGAGCAGATTTCGAGCTACTCAGTTGAGCTGCCAAAAATGACGGTTGAGAACGGCATTAACGCTTACCAAGGCGAAGGTGCAGACGTGTCTAAACTTGCGGTCGTGACGGCTGAAACAGCGGGTCCAGATTACGTGCTTGAGAATACAACTAAGTAACTTATTTATTAATGCTAAACGCTAAACGCTAAACGCTAAACGCTTAATGGTTTGAGCTATCAAACAAATTTACGATAGCTGTCTGGGTCATTAAAACTTAAAAAGCCTCAACGGGTAATGCCTGTTGAGGCTTTATCGATTTTACGTCGTGACCATCTCAATCTTACGTCGTGACTACTGTTATTTATACTTATGCAGCAGATCCCAAGGAATATTGCACAAGTGGTGGTCTTCAGGGAACTGGCTGAGGTGATGCTGGTGGATATCATCACTGGCGACATAACTGGTCAATGGCAAGATCTCGAGAGCAATGCGGTCTGCATCAACACGAGAGGTAATATAGTGCTCAGCTTCAGTTAAGTGCAGGGCGTTAGTGCTGTAAACACCCGTGCGATATTTCTCACCCACATCGACGCCCTGTTTATTGACGCTGTATGGGTCGATGATCTCAAACAGATGTCCCATCAGAATGGTTACTGAAGTGATGCTTGGGTCAAACTCTATCTGGACACACTCCGCGTAGCCATCATAGTCACTATTATTTGATGTACCGTTTTCTGTTGTATTACTTTTTACGGCATCGATTTGTGTCTGTGCGGAGTTTCCATTCGCACGGCCTGCTTCTGTGCTGATGACACCCGGAACGTATTTGATAAATTCTTGTACACCCCACAAGCAACCGCCCGCCAAATAGATTTGTTCCATACTTACCTTTTACTTCTCTGTGTTTGTTGTTCGTTCGATGCATGAATCAATATAGTGATACACGCACGTATAAAAAAGCGTGTATACAAAATAAGTGTGCATATAAAAACAAGTGTTTAGGTATTGTAAACCTGTGCGACTGAACAAACATAAGTCTAATAGGATTTGTGATTATATAAGCTAGTATTGCGTTGTCACCACCCCGAATTTCAAGATTAAGTGAGCGTTAGCCAACCATGTTTGATCAAATAAAAGATTTCATCAATCCGAGTAAGAATCCAGACCTCACACAGGCTCAGGAATACCAACGTCAGCATTTGCCGACGCTGTGGCTGTTGGGCAAAACGGGAGCGGGCAAGTCATCGTTTATCCAAGCGGTCACTGGTGATTCCTCTATTGAAGTGGGGAATGGCTTTGCTCCATGCACTATGACGGCAATGTCGTATGAGTTTCCTCAAATTAAGCCGGTAATGCGATTCCTCGATACCAGAGGGTTGAGTGAGGCGGATTATGATCCTAAAGAGGATCTAGAAGAGATCGGCCAAGCGGGTAATGCGTTAGTCGTGGTGATGAAAGCCGATGAGCCTGAGCAATCCTCCGTGCTTGCGGCTCTGAAACAGATTAAGAAACAAAAGAAGATTAAACACTTGTTGCTTGTTCATACGGCGGTTTTGTCTTCCAATGAAACAGACCGCGCAAGACTAATTCAATTCAACATCAACCAAGTAGAAACGGTTTGGGGTAAGGGATTGGAATCGGTCGCGGTGGATTTCGAAACGGATGACTTGAGCAATAACAGTGGCTCAGTTTACAACTATGACGTTTTGTTAGAAAAGCTGACCAACATCCTCCCTGTTATTGGAATGATGGTGGTAGACAAAGAGCATTCCACTCAAGAAGAAGCCAATTTTGACCAAGTCGAAAATGAAGTACTTTGGTACGCGGGAAGTGCGGCGGCCAGTGACCTGATTCCGGGTGTTGGTTTGGTGTCGGTGCCCGCGATTCAAGCGAAAATGCTTCACAGTTTGGCCAACCAATATGGGGTCGAATGGAACAAGAGAGTCTTCAGTGAGTTGATAGGTACTTTGGGAAGCAGCTTTGCTTTGCAATACGGAATGAAGCTGGGCACTCGACAGCTGATAAAGTTGATTCCGGTTTATGGTCAAACGGTCGGAGCGGTTGCAGCAGCCGCCATGAGTTTCGGTACCAGCTATGGTTTAGGTCGCGCGGCTTGTTTTTACTTCTATCATAAGAACAAAGGCGAAGAAGTCTCTGAAAAAGAGATGCAAAAGATTTACAAAGAATCCCTGAAAAAAGGTAAGGCGGCGTCGGGCTATGAAGAAAATTAGAAACCTATTTCGATTATTGGCCGTTCTGTCTAGTGGACGTTGGGGCATTGCTCTGATTTCGGCCATCTTCCCGAGCATTATCATGATGGCCTTTGGTCTTTTCTTGGCGATCAAATATGGCTACCTATTGGAAATGTCGATTGCCATTGCGGTGAGTACCTTGGTGTTCACGATTCCTTTATTCATTTCTAGCCGCTCTTCGCGTAAACCAACTTATAGCGACTCTTCTTCACATGATGAAAGTGATGTTCAACCTGAAGCCGGAGCATCGCCCAAGAATTCAGACATCAATGATGCGTTGGTCAAAGCGTCCGATGAATGGTCTCAAGCAGAGCTATCAATCTGGAACGACTCGAAACACCATGTACGACAACAGTTAATGGTCGACATTGAGTGGGGTAATCTCGACCAAACCGGTTTAGAGGTACTTGAGTTCGTCGCCAAAAAGTTTGATAAGAAATCACTCGATTTTTCAATCCCTGAAGGGCTGAAGCTGTTTGAAGAAGTGAGCCGACGATACAAGTTAGTGGTACGGGAACATATACCGGGAATTGAGTATCTTAAGGTTTCCTATATCAAAGCGGGCTACGAAGCCTATGACAAGTACGGTGAGCTAGGGCAGAAGATCGTTAAAGCCGCTATCTGGGGCAATCACCTTAAGAACCTGTATTTGAATCCATTGAAAGTGATTTCTGATTTAGGTCGAGAGCAAGCGACATCATCCATGACCAAAGGCGTGGTGGATGACATGCAATACGCCGCGAAACAAGCCTTACTCGATGAGGTGGCCGCGGTAGCGATTGATCTCTATAGCGGTCGATTCAGCATTGAAGATGAAGCATTAAGAGCGTCTGATGTTTCTGAAATAGATGAACAGCGCTTTGCACCAGAATTAGAGCCAGTAAGAATTGTGCTGGTGGGGCAAACAAGCTCTGGGAAATCCTCACTGATTAATGCGCTCAAGCAGGAGCTCGTTGCCGAGGTGGATGTATTGCCATCAACCGACACTTCAACCGTATACAACGCGTTTGTCGATGACAATGATGTTCGCGTTGTTGATCTTCAAGGGCTGGATGGCAATGCCAAAACCGAAGCTCTGATGCTTAAAGAGATGACCCAAGCCGATGTTGTACTTTGGGTTCTTAAAGCCAATCAATCGGCTCGTGAACTGGATAAGCAATTGAAGGGTAAGTTTGATGCTTTTTATGACGATCCTAAAAACATCTCACGCAAAAAGCCAATCGTTGTTTCGGTTGTGAATCAGGTCGACCGATTAAAGCCTGTTGATGAGTGGCAGCCTCCGTATGACTTAGAGAACCCAACATCGGCCAAAGCAAAGATCATTGCTCAAGCACTCGAATACAACCATATATTGCTGCAGTCTGATATCGTGTTGCCGCTCGCTATTGCACCAGAAAAGACGATTTTTGGTTTAGAAGCACTCAAGCAGATGCTAATCGAAGGCATAGCTGATGCTAATAATGTGCAAAGAAACCGCCAACGTTTGGAGGCAATGAAACGGGGAACATCGGTTAAAGGTCAACTGAACAAAGTAGTGAAGGCCGGTAAGAAGGTCGCACCAAGTGCATTGAAGGCAGCGACACCAAAACTGGCTGAAATGGCCATCAAGCAAGTTGTGAAGAAAAAGTAAGTCATTCACTGCGAATACGGTTCTGGTGGGGCTTGAGGCTCATCAGAACTTAGCTATTCTAGATCGGCGATTTTTAGTGCTTGGCTTTATTAGATGAGAGCTTTTTAGAAAACAGCCATCTTCGCCCCTTATTAGATAAGTATTGAGTTTAAAAGAGATTCGATATTATTAAGTAACTCAACGAACTAGTTTAATAGTATATAAGCTGATGGGATTCACAGTTTATATGACACGCTATGGTATTTAATTGCCATTCTAAATATTGATCACATTTATACTTTCTTTCGCTGTATTTATAAAACAATTACACTATATTTAAATTTCGGATCACCTTGATTTCAACGTAGGGATATATTGTGAACATGTATCTGAAATGGCAATCAACCACATGGCTAACCTTGTTAGCTTGGTATACTTTAGATCACCAGCTCTCGTTTCACCTTTCTTCAGAGTAGTACCCTCTAGGCGTCACGCGCCAGCAGAGCCCTTGAGCTTTGCCAATCCGGTTAATTCTGTCTTTAAGAAGCTTCGTAACCCATGCGGCCGCTATTTGTGTTGTTGTGCATGAAGTTCTTATCTCTTAGTTATTATTAATTGGGTCCTAATCAATACGTTATTGATTAAATAAATTATTTCTAGCTATTAATTTTTCATCGTAATTATCACGAGAGTGATCGTGCGTGAAATTAAATTAATGGTGATGACTCGTGACATTTAAAAATAACGAATTTGGCTTTTCCCGTTTAGGCTGAATTTGTTGAAAGGTACTATTATGGAAAACTTCAAGCATCTACCAGAACCGTTTCGTATTCGCGTTGTAGAACCAGTAAAAAGAACAACCTCTGCATATCGTGAGCAAGCCATTGTTGACGCGGGCATGAACCCATTCTTACTGGATAGTGATGATGTGTTTATCGACTTACTGACCGACAGTGGTACAGGTTCTATTACTCAGCGTATGCAAGCAGCGATGTTAATGGGGGATGAAGCTTACAGCGGTAGCCGCAGTTACTATGCGTTGGCGAATGCAGTGAAAGATATTTTTGGTTACCAACTGACGATTCCAACACACCAAGGGCGTGGAGCCGAGCAGATCTACATTCCTGTTCTTATCAAGAAGCGTGAAATGGAAAAGGGATTGGATCGCAGCAAAATGGTCGCCCTGTCTAACTACTTCTTCGATACAACACAAGGTCACACTCAAGTGAACTGTTGTGTAGCGAAAAACGTCTACACCAAAGAAGCGTTCGATACTTCAGTGAATGCCGACTTTAAAGGCAACTTCGACGTTGTGAAACTGGAAGAAGCGATCTTAGAAGCGGGAGCTGCCAACGTTCCTTACATCGTGAGTACCATTACCTGTAACTCGGCTGGTGGACAGCCGGTATCAATCGCGAACTTGAAAGCTGTGTATGACGTGGCTCAGAAGTACGATATTCCAGTGATTATGGATTCTGCTCGCTACGCTGAAAATGCCTTCTTCATTCAACAGCGCGAAGCGGGTTATCAAGATTGGACAATCGAGCAAATCACGCGTGAGTCTTACAAATACGCTGATGGCTTAGCTATGTCTGCTAAGAAAGATGCGATGGTGCAAATGGGTGGCTTGTTGTGCTTCAAAGACGATTCTTTCATGGATGTGTACACAGAGTGTCGAACACTGTGTGTAGTTCAAGAGGGCTTCCCAACCTATGGTGGCTTAGAAGGTGGCGCGATGGAGCGTCTTGCGGTTGGCCTGTATGACGGCATGCGCCAAGATTGGTTAGAGTACCGTATTGGTCAGGTTCAATACCTTGTTGATGGACTAGAAGCAATGGGTATCGTGTGCCAGCAAGCAGGTGGACATGCTGCGTTTGTAGATGCGGGTAAACTGCTTCCTCATATTCCGGCAGGTCAGTTCCCAGCGCATGCTTTAGCGTGTGAACTTTACAAGGTTGCAGGTATCAGAGCGGTTGAGATTGGTTCATTGCTGCAAGGCCGCGACCCCGCAACAGGTGAACAGCACCCATGCCCTGCGGAGCTATTGCGTCTTACTATTCCAAGAGCGACGTATACACAAACCCACATGGATTTCATTATCGAAGCATTCGAGAAAGTAAAAGAGAATGCTGGGAAAGTAAAAGGGCTCGACTTTACCTATGAACCGCCTGTGTTAAGACACTTTACAGCGCGCTTGAAAGAGTTAGAAACCAGTATCAAACAACCTATAAAGAAGAGTAAACCAGAGCTAGAAGAAGCTTAAAGTACAAGGAAATACATTAAGGTCTGTTGAATTTTCGAACTGATTTTTCAGCGAAAGCTAAACAGTCATTAACACAAAGGCTCCTGTTGGAGCCTTTGCTTTTTTTGAGCAAGCAGAACTAAAACCGTAGGATTATTATTGTTTTAATACTGATCTCAGCGTATCAAAAAGCCATTGATTCAATGGAGCATCTTTCTGAGAACGACGGCAACTCATCACATAACTCACATCAATCGTGAGCTTTTCTGGTAAATCAATGCTGCGACACCCTTCTGGCACACTGCCATCTAGGGTGATTCCAAAATAATCGGACTTCAGCACAATATCGTGGATCATTGCGGGGTGATCGGCTTCCACTTTTGGATCGACATGAAATCCGATATTTCGAAGGCGATCGAGAATAGGGTATTTATTGTCATTCCAACCCGGGGTTTTAAATAGGATGATTGGATAGTTGACGAGCGATTTAAAGCTTTGTGCTTTATGATCTTCTCTCACAAAGAATACGACTTTTCCTTTTCCAATCTCTTTCTGTGAAATGGATTGCGGCAGGCTTTCATCAAAGTAGTGAACGGCTATTGCGTCTTCACCCTCGATGATTCTGTTTTTTACATTAGTGCTCCATCTCTCCAGTGAGAAGCGAACATGCGGGGCTCCTTTACTCAGAGTGAGGTAAAGCTTAGAACCAAAGCGCTCCCAAAAAAGTGTATTGGCGTAGATTTTCACATCTCCCTGATAAGATACAGGGCAGAACTCTTGATGCTTTATCGCCTCGACACTGCTTAGTATCTGCTCAAAATTATCAATATTGTTTTCAATAAATGTCGTTGGTTCGAACCCATGCTTGGTTTGAATGAACAGTGGGTCGTCCAGTTGTACTCTTAATTTCGAAAGGTTCTTACTGATCGCCCCTGGGGTTTTTCCTAGCGATTCTGCAACTAAGCCAACATTACGAAGCTCATACATACGTTTGATGACCAAGATATTCTGAATATCGAGATTGATGTCCACAAGCACTCCGAATTGCTTAGATGATAACGATGCTAATCTTTGGCGCAGTGAAAGCCTAAAGACCATCTGACTCTAATATCATAATCATCACTGCCAGCTTTTAAGACAGCACAACGTCAAGATGTGAACTATTTCTTTGATTTATCAACGAGTTTCCATTTAGTAAATATTGGTTTTCCTCGAAAAGCTGATATTCGGTTGTTAAAGTTATTTCAACAAAGAAACTCAACAATCAAACAAATATAATATTAAAAAATCATAAGAGGTGATGTATGAAAAAGTTAATCGCACTAGGCTTGATGGCTATCTCAATGAATACTGCTTTTGCTGCTGATGGAACTTATACAGGAACCATCGATATGACAAGAAGCGAGGGTAATCAGGTAAACGCAGAGCGTGTAGAGTCTAACCCTACTCTTGAAGGAAGAAATGAAGCCGCTAATGGTGGAATAAAATTCCAAAAGAACGTTGATCAAGACCAAGCGATCCAGTTGAATGGCCGCCGAGATTAATGTATTAACCTTACTATCATTGTCATAAGAAATGCTGCGCCCTCGGGTGCAGCATTTTTTGTTTTGGGATTTGGAGTGTTTTATAAAACCTAGTGATCTAGCCTTGGCATGTTGTGTAACGTGTGGCATTTTGTTCTCTAACTCTAACTCTAACTCTAACTCTAACTCTAGATCGCTATTAGGTGTTGGTTAAGCATTACAAGCCAGTAAGCGAACGATTCGAAAAGGACTAGGAATGACTCAAAAAGAAACGGGAATGATTCGTCATATTCTACTGATTAAGTTTAAAGAAAACGCAGAGGCTTCAGAGGTTCAAAAACTAAAGATGCTGTTTGAAGCGATGCCAAACAAGGTTGACGGGGTAACTTCAGTAGAGTGGGGGTTAAATGATAGCCCAGAGAATAAGAACCAAGGCTATACCCATTCAGTTTTAATGACGTTTAAGGATGAAAAGGGGCGTCAGAACTATCTTCCACACCCAGAGCATGATGCGCTGAAAGATGTATTTCGTCCGTTGTTAGACGACATCATCGTGTTTGATTACTCCCTATAATTAGTCCTCTCTGTATGCTCTCTAAAGCCTAAAGCCTAAAGCCTAAAGCCTAAAGCGATAAAAGCGTATATACCTAAAGTTTATTTACACAAGGTATATACGCTGAGTCATCTCGAATAACTAAGCGTTAGGGCTTGTGTGGCAGAGCCCTAACCGAGAAAGCCCTAATCAAGAAAGTACCAACTACTCTGTAGGAGAGATAGTCACCGGGGCGAACGAAGCTACTGCATTTCCGCCGGCACCTGGGTGATCAACATAAGAGGTGTTTTGCATTAAGGTGTAGTACACGTCCACAAAGTCATCATCATTCACTAATACACCATCAGGAATCACATCGATAATCTTGCCTGTGATCTGAGGGATGATCGCGTAACCCTGAACTTCTGGATCAGGAATCATCTTCAGTATCTCTTCTGCGGCTTGAACTAAGAGTTTTGCTAGCGCTTTATAGTCTGTTCCATCATCGTGCTCCATTAAGATCATATCTGCAGCGCCCCAGCGGTAGCGAGGCCAGAAAATGACGGTTTGATTTGGGTAGTACGTCTGTTTGTCATAATCCAGATAAGGCATTTCTACTAGATCTATTTGAGGCTCTAAGCGGCTTGAATCTACCCCTGTCACAATGGCATAGATTTCAGCTTTGCCAGAGATCCACGGTTCTTGGTCTACAGCCAAACGAATCTTTTTTAACTGAGTGGTATTCAACGGCTCAGGTTCTGACATAGCCATGGAGCGCGTAGCCTTACCAATAAATGTTTGTGTCTTAGTGCTACGGCTTTCACTGTTGCTGCTTGTGTTTTTGGAGCCGGAATTGATTTGCGTTGTTGTACCCAGTTTCTGCATCTCGGCCTGCATCGCCATTAAGCCTGCTTTGAGCTCTTCAGCACCGTTGCTATCAACGACAAATACTGGGACGTCTGGCATTTGGTACACATCGAGTTCATGAACCTGTCCGTACACGTCATACGCTTCAATGTATTGCCAATTCGAATCATCACCTGATGGTTCAAACGCAAATAATGGGTTTTCGCCGTTCTTCCAGGCTTCAATCATCGCTTCATCAGCCATGCGAATTTCTAACACAGAGTCGCTGAAGTCGTTGATCCCTTTCATCTTGCGATAACCAAGGTCCGCTTTCTGCATCCTGCTTGAAAATGCAGAGTAGGGCTGAGTAGAGCTCAATTTGTCGACAGGCGCGGATAAGTTCTTTTCTGAGATCTGAGCCTTTAGGGAAAGCTCTAGATCGGAATAACGCTCGCTGATTTGTAAAGCCAAAGATTGCTTTTGTGCTGAGGCGTTCTCCGAAAGAGAGCGTGAGTTTACTGTGTCGATATTGTTTGCATAGGACTGGAAGCCAACCACTGTCGTTGCAAGCACCATACTGGTAGAAAAAGATGGTCTCATAAATAATCCTTATTTTAATTTTTATCATTAATAGAGCATTTGCCCTATAAGGATTAACCTATCAGTAACGTGAATGTGTTCAAAAGTTAGTCAGTTATTTTTGTTTCGTTGTGCAGCACAGGATCTCAATTTAAACTGTTTTTATAAAACAATGCCTAAGTAACCTTGATATTTATAAATTAATAAACGTATCAGTAAATAATTTACAATATTATTAACTACACTGGTGTTTCATGAAAAAACCTACTCAAAGTGAGTAGGTTTTTATTTCGCGGTTAACCGCTAGTTCTTCGTTTTATAACCTGTTTAAGAGGCTCGTTCTAACTCAATCTAAACGCAATGTTAGCCCTGAGTAGTTCGAGTATCCGCGCAGTAACACATGATAAGTCACGCCCGGCTGAGCGCTCACACTGCACTGCTCATTGTTTCCGGCACGATAAGGTCGACAATCGTAACTCGATGTCGTTGGCTTGCTTCCCGATTTCACGTAAAGGTCGGCATCGCCTGAACCGCCAGACATTGAAACCGTCACGCTGGATGCAGAATCCACAGTGAACGTGTAGAAGCTCTCTGAAGATTGATTCCCGCTTAGGTTCGCAATCGGTGTGCCTTTCGTCAGTACATTGCCAGTTGGAGGTGTGACACCACAACTCGCATTCGCGCCTACCGTGTTAAAGGCATCTTCAACATCGGCAACCACATAGCCCATGTCTGCTGCGGCTTTCGCTACGCCACAAGCTCCGGCATCAAAGGTACTGTTTGCCGTCCAATACAATTGGTTTGCGACTGTGAATATTTCAAAGCCCTTACGTACATTCCAACCCGATTTGTTCGCTAAAAGGTAAAAGGCACGGTTGTAAACACCGCTAGATAAGTGAACGTTCAAACCATCGTAGTATTGAGAGGCATGGTCAATCGATCGACCATCTTTTGAAGGTTGATCGAAGTAACGCAAACCACCTTCAGATTTGAAGATATCGCTACCGACCACCCAATCCACATTGCCACGTAAGTAGTATTCAGCCGCTTCGCCCGCAATATCGGAGAAGGCTTCATTCATACCGCCTGACATGTTTTGGTACACAAGGCCGGAGTTTTGCTCAGTGAAGCCGTGGCTGACTTCGTGAGCACTCACGTTGATATCGACCAATGGGTAAAAGGTATTTTTGCCATCTCCAAAAGTCATTGATGTACCATTCCAGAAAGCATTTTCATAATCGGTACCGTAATGAACACGCATCGTCAGTTGGAACGTTAAAGGTGATGTGTTCATCCACTCTTTGTACATATCGAATACGACATTACCAAAATAGTGCGCATCGTTAAGAGGCGAGTAAGCCCCGTTAATGTATTTGTGATCGGTGTAGTTGGTGCCGTCGGCACAGTTGTAACTGTAAGCTGAACTTCCAGAGGTTCCGTTCCTCAAATCGACGGTCTTAACTGAATCATTTTCTAACGTACAAGTCGTGCCTGTCTTGTCGATGGGAAAGCTAGGGAAGTCGCTGCCATATTCATATCGAGTGGTTTTGAGGTTGCCACCTGGGCCAGTACCTAATGCTTTAGCGTGGTTTAGTCCATTCCATTTTTGGAGCACATCGCCAGTCGTGGCATCAATAAAGTAGAAAGGGCGCTCTGGCGTTGAGGATGCGATAAAGAAATCGACCAGATACACCACTTGGGCGACTTGGTTCTCATCCAGTCTCACCATGAGTTTGGCATTTTTGTTTTCAATGGACTTTTTGCCGACGGTAAACGTGCGATGAGCAGACAGTGCGGCTTCAATCGCTTGTTCTTGATTCAGCTTTGGCGCGATGCTGGATAGGTCACCGCTGATCCCTTGTGCCATGGAGCCGAACACCTGAGTGGGTTGGTTCTTGGAAAGGGTGGCCACAACCGAAGTATTGAAGACGGGTAAACCTCGGTGAGTTTGTTGGTAACGGACTTTCGTTTTTCCATTGGGCAATACCACCCGTTTAACTTCAGAAAAACCTAATTCTAGTGGGGCAACACTCTTCGACTGCGCGACGAGGCTTTGCTGTAGTAATGCATCATTATCGACTCTGACCATTTCTGCAGCGTGTGCGTTAAAGCCAAAAGATGTACCTAGAATAGCTGCTATTTTCCAGCTTAGTTGACGTTGTTGGTTCATTTTTCGTTCCTGATTTTAATATAAACTCCTTCTTCCCAACGGCTTTATAGGAAGTCTATATGCAACACATCTGTGCCATGTGTTGCGAATCAAGATTGGAAGAGCATTTGGATTTATGACAAGTTTATCGAGGAGATTGAATTTTATGGTATGTAATTCAAAGTTTACAAAATCTCTTATTGATTAAATTGTTTTTATAAAATCCAATTTTGTTATTTATCGTAAACGTATGAAGAGGCGGGAGTTATTAAAATCCGTTTTGTTTTAATTTGTAGAATGAAAATGTCTAAGTTGAATTCGATATTTTTCTGATTTTATATTAATTATAAAATTGTAAATAACTGAGTTTTGGGTGCGGGTATATTGAGTTCATTATCAGTAGTAATGATTCATTAACATTACTACCGTGTAAATTTCGCAAAATGTACGAATTTATCTAAATTGAAAGTGATATTTAGATAACTTTTCGTTGATTTATCAGCTTTCAACGATAATCGATTGTTATGATTAATTTTAATAGAGTAAAATATAGTGTGTTAAAATATTGATAATGAATATAAAACTTATTCTAATAGTTTTAGGTAGTTAAATTAATAATATAAGGTTAAAAAGTGTTATATAAGTACAGAGCTGATAGTCAATACACCGAAATGATCTTCACTACTGGTAAGGTTCACCTTTCTGTCGCGAGTGCTCTTAATGATCCGTTTGAGTGTAACTTAAAAGAAATAGGTGCAGACTGGATCAAAAAAGAAGTCGAAGACATGAAGAAAGTTGCTATTTCTGGGTTTATTGTGAGTGCTTCTCAATCTATTGAGAGTAAAAGTTTTTCTTATGGTGTTTCACACAAAAAAATGGCAAAAGTGGTTAAAAAACTAGCGATGAAGGGCTCGATAGATGAGCAGTATAAATACTTCCGGCAGTTTATTTTAAAAAATACTGGGTATGAAACATCTAATGTAGATCGCTTTTTTTCTAATATTAATGAACAGTTAGAGCGTGTTGGTATTTTTAGTTTAGCTGAAAGTTCCTCGAATCAACTTATGTGGTCACACTACGGTGGTCAACATTACGGAATTTGTATCGGTTTTGATGATAAAGAGTCAGGTGTAAAGCTTAGTAACCCTGACTCATGCATAAAAGTGCGCTATTCGGACGAGCTTCCTAAAATGTCTGATGGAGGGTTTCAGACTGAGCTTGGTATGAGCATGGGAAAGGATGGTCAACTTAAGAACAGCCATTTTCAATTATCTTTTACTGATAGTACTCTTCAAAAAATTATTAGTACAAAACCAAAGTCATGGGAATATGAGAATGAATGGCGATACGTTGAACCCTTTGGAGGGGCATATGATTGGCCAAGTAAAATAAAGGAAATTGTTTTTGGATTGAAATGCCCTGAAGAACGCAGGGAATATTATGTATCGCTAGCGAATAGGAATGTTCCAAATGAAGTTTTTCTATATGAAATGGTAAAGAAAGAAGGTGGTAATGAAGTTGTAAAAGTACCTTACTCAACGCCGAAAACAACACCAGCATTTACCTTGGATAAGCGAGAATCAACGAATGAGCACGGTGAAACGGTGCATGTTTTAAGTGCTGAACAATTTTCATATGCGGTTGAAGAACTCTTTAAACAAGGTGACTTTGATTACGCTCTTTTCCAAGTTGAAAGGGCGCTAGAAGAAGCTGAGAGTGCTGACCAAGCGCACCTTATCTCATTGAAGGCAAGAGCTTTAGGGTTTAAAGGGCTCCATGAAGAAGCTTTGTCTGAGTTTAGAAAACTAGACAAGCTTTGCCCTAATGATCCTATAATCCTATACCAGATCAGTTGTGCTCTTGATGCATGCGGTTTAGCGAGTGAAGCTCTTGCAGCGTTAAAAGAGGCAAATTTATTGCCGCATGAAGATGCGAGCATCCCTTACAATATTGGTGTAACAACGCTTAAGCTCGGCGGTGACGATAATGAAGCGTTACCATACTTAATTATGGCTAGAACATTAAAACATCCTAAGGCCGATAAGTTGATCAAGGCACTGCAAAAGTAAAAAGCTTAACGAGTGTGCAGAATTATTCCCAACGCTTGGAGTTTGCCCCATCGTTGGGTTTCCAGCTTAAGTTGTGATGCCTAGTGTTGTGCTGATTTTGTTAGCACCCTAATGTAGCAACACGATGTTTAGACCTAAGGTAGCCATTTTGAGTTATTTTTATGAGATCGCTTATGCAGCAGAATCTGACAGGTTATGTATATTTACGGGCACGGGATTCTCAAAAGCTGTTACTGGAAATTTAGCGCCTAGTTGGCAAGGACTGCTAGAAAGTTTATGTGATTTGCTTTCTTCCAGTAATGAGCTCAAAGTATCTTTGTTCCCTACAGATAAATCAATGCCTTTGACTTTGGATGAAGCCGCGCAAGTTATCGCAATTGAATTGCAAAAAGCGGGGATAAGTATTCACGAAGAAACAGCAAAGTTAATCGAAGGCGTTAGTATTTCATCTGGTGGCAATGAAGAGATAATAAGTTTTTTTAAAGAACGCTCTTTTCGCATAGTAACAACTAATTACGATAAACTAGCAGAACAACTCTGTGGTAGCCAAGTTCATTCCTTTGCACCTGGATTGCCTATTCCGAGATCTAAATCAAAGGTAAAAGTTTACCATGTACATGGTTCAATAGACTCGCCAAAAGATATGATCATTACATCGGAAGACTATTTTAACTTTTTCCATGCTGAGTCTTATTTCTCTAGAAAACTGAGTACAGTATTTCATGAAAATACTGTAGTAATTTTGGGTTATTCATTAGGCGATACTAATCTAAAGTCCATCATTAATGACTATAAAAAATTCACGAGTAATCATGCAATAGGTTCAAGTGTGATTTTTGTTTCTCGCTCTGAAATTTCCCAATATTTAAAAGACTACTATTCTTATTGCTTTGGGATCCGCGTAATTGATGGTATTGAAACTCATGAGTTCTTCAAAACATTGAATTTAGAGTTGCCTAAGGTTAAAGATAAGCACGAAACTAGTTTAGATAATTTGAAAAATGTTCTCTATCGAGGCCATTCATTTAAAAAAGAATACATAAGAATTGAAAATTCTTTTTACGAGATTGTAGCATCGATAAATGCAACAGGCCTATCTTTGATTAATGAGAAAGTTATCGCATTGTTAGCATCTATTATTTCAGTTAAACAGAAGTTGACGGGAGAATCTGGCGCATGGGAGCAATATGAGCAACTGGCAAAATGGTTGGTGCATTTAGGTAGTATTCTTGATATTGGGTCAACACCTTTAAAAAGTGTTTATTTAGAAACAGTTGTACATTCCATGGAAACAATGCGAAAAGAGTTATACATCGGTTATTCGTGGCATGCATACAAAGTATGGGAGAGTAGTTGGACGTCAATTACTTCTCACAATAGATCGATGATACGCCAACATGTACTCGAAAAATCTGTGTGGCCTGATGCTCATAAAGTCGTGAAAACAGCATAAAATAAAACACTAAAATGCGCATGCCACAGGGTATTGAATATAACTTTTTATCTTAACGATTCAGTAGTTGACGGTTGGTGTCATCAATTTGAGCCGATATGCCTCTCAAAGACGCTAGTCATATAACAACCAAACCTATTCGGTCTTAGTTTCACGGAGGAAACATGACAAGCGACCAATTATTGGATAAGGCACTTTATAGTAGTGCCAGCATCCACCAACCTCATTCTTTAAAAGCTTATTTGGCAACGAATCACCTTAATGATTATTTCAGCACAACAGACAATGTGTGGCTTAAAACGAGTGAGTTGATAGACCAAACTGAGATTGAAGTTTTAGGCGAGTACTCTGCAATGCTACAAGCGCCAAAGTTTACGGATTTTCGTATTCAAAGGATATTGGATAATGGGGTATACCCAGCGTCGTATGCTGCATTAATACAGTGGCATGAGAATAAGGGCTTTCAAGATATTTTCTCGCATTACGTTTCGCAGGCTTCTCAAACAAGCGAATACCTTTCCCACAATGTGACTATCTTATTGGCGCTGAATCGTGTTTACAGTGAGTTACAGCCGTCTCAAGTTCCCGTATTCCTTAACCGCTTCACTGAATTTGTCACATCGACCCGTTCTGACGGCGACCGAAGCGCTGACACAAGTGAAGTCGTAGAGCTCGACAAGGTATTACAAGCATGCTGCAAACAGTTTGGTTTCTTTGGACACAACCTAATTACGCTTACGTGGATATTGCGTTGTAAGGAAGATCTGTCGAAAGAGCAATATGACTCGATGCTTTCTAATCTTTATCGACAGGCCAATAGCCCTTTGGAAGATCCAGACGATGAGATTGATCAAGCTATCCTAGCGCAGTGTCAAAGCTCAGATAATTCAGGTGAGCTCTATGATAATATCCACCGATTGGTTTTTGGTTATACATTGAATCTACACCAAATAACGCTAGCGGATGCATTGTGCTTTCTTCACGAACGATTCCCTGCACATACATCGGAGCTAAAGCACATTGCCGAGTATCAGTGTCGTCTGTTAGAAAAGTGAGTTTAATTAGGACGTTGCATTTAACTTATGCAACGTTATCAGTCTAGTTAGCGCAGAAGTACAACTTACACGCGAATCAGATCTCAAATTGAAAAAAGCGCTACTCGATAATGCAGCTATGTTCTTTACTTCTGAAAACCAGTCAGGTGTCAAATATAGCTCACATATTACGGGTCTCCCACGCAAAGGTGAACGTTTGCCTTTTGTTTCTCGGAATTTAATTGCAACAGTAAATGACATACAAACGTAGAGGTAGCGCACAGAAACGAAAAAGGGGATATCGCGATTACGTAATCATTGATCTAGCCGATAGTGAGATAGTGATAAGAGGTCGATAATTCGTTGTCGGATCTAAATTAGAACTTTAAATCTAATTTCTAAGTAGTTGTTATCTCAGGAAGAGTTTTTGTGCTATGCGCCCCTATATTAAATACATTATCCCTATTTTAATTCCTTTCATTATCCTCGTAATGCCGCTATCAGCGTTTCCATTTGAAGGCCTTACGATTATTCAACAACGCGTTATCGCGATCTTTTTATTAGCGGCATTGTGCTGGGTGTTCGAGCCTATCCCGATCTACGCGACGTCTGTTGTTGTTATCGTTCTGCAATTATTGATGTTGTCGGATAAAGGGCTGATCTTTTTAAGGTTTGAGCATGGGCAGGAACATTTTGGTGAGTTGTTAAAATACAGCGATATCATGGCGACATTCGCCAGCCCAATCATCATGCTGTTTTTGGGCGGTTTTTTCTTAGCTATGGCCGCCACTAAGTATCGATTAGACGTAAACTTAGCCCGTGTATTATTGAAGCCATTTGGACAAGACCCAAAGTTTGTGATGCTCGGCTTAATGCTGATCACTGGTATCTTTTCGATGTTTATGTCTAACACAGCAACAACGGCAATGATGCTATCTATTTTAACGCCGGTACTGGCTGTGTTTGGCCCGAAAGACCCCGGACGTATAGCGTTTGCGCTTTGTATCCCTGTTGCCGCTAACATCGGTGGCATTGGTACCCCGATCGGTACCCCCCCGAACGCTATCGCACTTAAATATTTAGTTGGTGACAACCTCATTACGTTCGGTGAATGGATGGCATTTGGTGTGCCGTTTGTCATTATTATGATGGCGTTAGCGTGGTTTTTAATAGGCTTTATGTACAAAGCTGACCAAAAGAAAATCGAGCTAAGCATCAAAGGTAAATTCCTTAAAACACCCAAAGCCATTGCGGTATACGTCACTTTTGCGCTGACCATCATTCTTTGGTTAATGGGCTCAAGTCATGGCATGAACTCTTATACCGTCGCTCTGATTCCTGTCGCTGTGTTCTCACTCACAGGGATCATCAATAAAGAAGACCTGAAAAAGATTTCTTGGGACGTACTGTGGCTTGTATCAGGTGGTATTGCGCTTGGTTTAGCACTCGATAAAACTGGCTTAGCAAGGCTCGTGGTACACAGCATTCCGTTTGATGCTTACTCACCATATGTGGTGTTGTTCGGAGCGGCGTTCTTGTGTTTGGTAATGGCAAACTTTATGTCTCATACCGCAACGGCTAACTTGTTGATGCCAATTATGGCTGCATTAGGTTCGTCTATGGCTTCACTCACGCCACTAGGCGGTGAGTTAACGTTAATTCTGGTGGTGACTTTTGCCGCTTCATTAGGTATGTCGCTGCCAATCAGTACGCCTCCGAATGCGTTGGCTCATGCCACGGGTCATGTGCAAAGTAATCAAATGGCCAGAATCGGTATTATTTTGGGTGTGGTTGGTGTGCTACTGAGTTTTGTTATGGTGTGGGTGCTACATTCAATTGGTCACATAGGATAACGATACGTGTATCAACAGAAGCTAGAAGCACTTATCGATCGTTATTTTAATCAGACAGAACGTCGGGTGACGTGCCGTGCCGGTAACACCATTATTGAACAATCAGCGTTAAACACTCGTTTGTATTATGTGTTTAGTGGAGAACTGGAAGGTTTTTATACCGAAGCGAATGCACCGCGAGTACGCGTGTTTAGCGCGGGTAGTGGGGCTTTTATAGGCGTTCATAGCTTCTTTTCAGGTAATTGGACAGCATCTTCAACGGTTGTTGCTAAAACCGATGTTGAGTTAGCGTGGATCGATAAAGATACGCCAGCAGAAGATGAACGTAAATTTGGCCCTCTTACCGCACAGTTTACACCTGTGATTGTCAATGAGTTGTCGCGTCGTCAACGCCGTGCAACACAAGAAGCGATAGCGAAACAAAAAGCGCTAGAGAAGTTACATACTGCTGAGCAAATGACAACCTTGGGTCAATTGGCAGCAGGGATTGCCCATGAGCTTAACAACGCTATTGGTGTAGTAAATAGTAAATCTGGCCGACTTGAAACGGTCATCATGGAGCTACTTGAAGAAGTGCATCCAGAAGCCAGTCAATTTTTCGATTTTGGGTTAATGCATGGTCAGAAAACGTCGTCGTCAGAAGCGCGAACACGTGGGCGACAATTTGAAAGAAAATATGGTTTAGACAAAAACATTGCTCGCTCTCTTGCGAAGGCGATTCCAATTGACGCTTCATCTGCAACAGACGTTATTTCAAAACATTGGCTGAAAAACCCAGAAGAAGCGATTCGCTTTTGGCAGATGGGCTGTGATTTACATGATTTACGTTTGGCATCTAGACACACCGTTGGCATCGTAAAATCGGTTAAACAACTTGGCAGAGTTGATATTGACACCGAAGAAGCGGTTGATATTAACGACTCCATTAACCATGCCTTATCGTTGTTACAAAGTGAGTTACGTAGAGTATCTGTGCGATTGAGCCCTGCAGATTTGCCGACCTTTAAAGGCTCGAAAACAGAGCTCGTTCAGATTTGGGTCAACATTGTAAAGAATGCTTGTGATGCAATGTCGAATTCAGACGATGCTGCAATAGAAATTCAAACCAGATTAAGTAAGAAAAGAATATTAGTTACGATCACAAATAACGGCCCTGAGATAGACGAGGTGACTCGTAGAAAGGTATTTCAGCCCAACTTCACCACTAAAAAAGGTGGTTTATCGTTTGGATTGGGCTTGGGTTTATCAATCGTTAAGCGGATTGTGGCGGGTTATGGCGGAAGTATTATTGTGAAAAGTGATGCTTCTAAAACTGTATTTAGAATCAAGTTACCAGTAGAGGGTGAACATGGAGAAGCTTAATTTAATCTGTGTCGATGACCAGAGAGAAGTACTGAGCGCAGTGGTACAAGACTTAGAGCCGCTGGCGAGTTGGCTGAATATTGAAGATTGTGAATCAGCGCAAGAAGTGCTTGATCTCATTGATGAACTTGACGCAGAAGGCGAACACATTACCGTCATCGTGTCTGATCATGTGATGCCCGGGAAAACGGGTGTGGAGTTACTCACTGACGTGTTCCATGACAGCCGCTTTCCGAATACAAAGAAAATTCTTCTTACGGGGCAGGCTACTCATACTGATACCATTAATGCGATTAATGCAGCAGGTATCGACCGTTACTTTGAGAAGCCGTGGCAAGCAAGCACGTTAGTTGAGTGCATTCGTACTCTTGTCACTGAGTACATATTTGATCAAGGGCTTGATTATACGGACTATCAGAATGAGCTCGACCAACAGGTTGTGTTGAGACGCCTACGTTAGTCTCTTGCGTTAGCCATTTACGTTAGTTTCTTGCGCTAGTCATTTATGTCAGTCGCTTGAAATTATATGCACCGAAGGAAGCTTTCTGAAGGCGTTTGTCTTTGAAAGAAGTAATTATTCGGTGCATATATTGCTCCTCTCATTTTAGTCTTAAATGAGACCTCAACCTGCTTGGTTCTACGACTGATGCAGGTGTAATGTGGACAACTTAATGGAACATTGGCAAGTCTAAATATCGAGTCGATAAATCCTTGCAGCACTCTCAGTGGCATAGAAAAAACTCGCTTCGCCATGAACGCAGTCGTGATAGCTAAATCACTGAACCGACGTGGCCTCCCGTGCTTATTATGTTTGCTTTGCGCCCACCCGCTTATCGCTTCTTCACTAATCCAAACGGTCAGAGATCCGCGGTTAATGAGTGATTGGTTGTATTGCTTCCAGTTGGTCGTTTTGTTATGAGGTTTAGGCATGGTCAAGGTATGGTTTTTGAATTCCCTAGAGGTTCAGTTGATTCCGGTGAGTCGGGTAGCCAAGCTGCAATTAGAGAATTGTGGGAATAAACGGATCTTGAAGATTTACAACTGCTCGGCACTCATCAAGCTCTGAATAACGTCGGTGGTGAGATTCATTATGTGGTTTTGAATACGGATCAGAATGATGAGCCTAAAATGGTCGAAGCAGAAAGACAACAAACTTTCTGTTGGCTAGATCCCTCAGCTATACGTCTTGGTGATTTTTATCGTGCAGATCTCGAGTTTATAGAACACCATTTGAGCCGGTTTGCTTCTCAAATACGCCAGCACATCACCACCATCTTTATTCATCGTTAGTTTCACGGAGGAAACATGACAAGCGACCTTCGGCTAACGTGAGCGATTCGCAGTTTGTACTTGTTCTATTGAGTAAAAATAAGTCTGGTGGACGGATGTGAATATCTAACAGGGACTTACCACATTAACGCCGATATATATGTTTTGAAGTGAGGCTGGATTCATAATAGGCTAACTCGTCGTGCTTGCGTAATACGGGCTCACGTCTCAGTCGATTTTTGTGTGTACGATGAAACAGTTGATGTGGATGTGTCTCTCACTAACTAACGTGACGTTAGCACTAAGAGCCATACTACAAGGAGGTTTTATGTTTCCATTAGATATATTTGTTACTTACACGCTGGCTTGTTTACTGCTAGTTATCTCGCCGGGGCCGGATAATTTGCTTGCTATAGGTCGAGGTTTAAGCCAAGGCCGATTGGCAGCAATAATGTCAGGTATGTCTTCTGGGGTGGGTATTCTATTTCATGTCGTTGCCGCGACCTTTGGGCTTACCCTTCTCATTCAAACTTCTGAAGTAGCGTTTTACGTTGTCAAACTCGTTGGCGCAGCTTACCTAATTTGGTTGGGTGTGAAAGTGCTTCGTACGAGAAATTTGTTCACATTAGAACCAGCGAAAAAACAGCCTCTAAAAGTCATCTTTTCTACGGGTTTTCTATCTGCCGCGCTTAATCCAAAGCCAGGTATGTTTGTTCTTGCTTTTGTACCTCAATTTGTAAACCCAAGTTTAGGGTCAGTGACAACTCAAATGATCGGTTATGGCGTTTGGTTTGCTTTATTAACGGCAGTTGGCTTTAGCTTAATGGGGGTTTTCTCGTCTCAATTATCAGAGTGGTTCAGGAACAAGCCGAAGTTAGTATCAGGGTTGAATATTGGTGCAGGTATTACATTCGTCTCTTCTGGGTTAGCTGTGGCGTTTATGAAGCAGCGATAATCTGTGCGCTAGGCATTGATTTGGTAAGATTCACAACGTTTGGCATTTTTACTTTGGGTGCCAATCGTTTTAGTTGATAGTCGTAATCACAGTTCAACAGAGCGCTCGGCTGCAATGTGATTTAAACAAAACAGATAGGATATTTTATGGACAATGAGCAATTAGAGTATGCAGGCTTTTGGGTGCGATTAGGAGCTGCGTTGATTGATACCTTCCTGTTCTTGCTGGTGACTATGCCTTTATTGTATTGGGTATATGGTGACTACTATTTTGATTCAGATGAGTTCATCTTAGGCGGCTGGGATATGTTGTTAAATTGGGTGTTCCCTTTTATCGCAACGGTTATATTCTGGGTTTATCGGTCTGGCACTCCAGGCAAAATTGCTTTGAAGCTTCAAGTTGTGAATGCGGAGACCGGAGAGGCGCTTTCTACGGGCAAATCAATTTTAAGGTACCTTGCGTATTACGTAAGTATTCTTCCACTGTGTTTTGGCTTTGTTTGGATTGCGTTTAGCGGAAAGAAACAAGGTTGGCATGATTTAATTGCCAATACAGTCGTTGTTAGGCCTACAAATAAGGGCATTGAACCCGTAAGGTTTGGAAAGTGAGCTTAAGAATAATTCCAACTGATAGATAACGCGTGAATCGTTATCTATCACTTCAGATAATACGTTAAGAGTGATTTAACACGCGGTATTTTTAACTCAGTATCTTAAGTGCTTCAATAAGGGCCAGTAGCCAGTAACGGCAGTGAATTTGAGTGTGTCTTAGTAGCCTTGAACACTATTTAACGCTCCTGCATAGACGCTCAAAATTATCTACATCCGCTAAATTTATGTTAATGGTTTTTTTGGACAGTCGCTCTGCATTCTGTCTATTCATTTGCGATTCGCTTACGTCGTAACCTTGATGGCTTTACGCGGCCGCGGTGACTTATTCGTTAGGAAATTGAAGGTAGAACAATGATTTCATGGATAATTATGGTGTTTGCAACTATCGGAGCAATGGTCGTTAGTGTAATCAGTGGCTTCCTCTTTTTTGACGAGTTTATTGGTTTATGGCCTGAGCCAGTTGTTGGCTTTATTACAGCATTCCTCGTTGTTTCTACTGCCTATGTCACAGCACCTAAATATCCAGTGATAATATCCGGGGTTGTATTGCTTCTCGGTTCTTTTGTATCTTGGAAATACCTTTCCATTGCTTCATATCCTGAATGGCATGAATTAGCCTATCAACAGACTTATATACCATTATTTACAACACTTTTAGGTGGTGTAATAGGGATGTTGGTTATTATTTATTACGGTCAATTGATTTTGGATAATTGCCTGACAAAACGATGAAATACAAAGTTGTAACCAAGTAATTTGTAGCCTAACAAGCCACTAAAGCAGGTAAGTAATACCTTCAACTATGGACTAGATAATGATCGTAAGGACTGCGACAAAAGAAGACTCTGGCAAGTTACTAGAGCTTATTGAGCAAAAAGCTGAGTTTGATCGAAGTATGAAAGGCTTCAGCGGTGAGATCTCTACAAATGTAGAAAAAATTGAACGCACGTTATTTGGTGATCATCCATTTGCTCATGCTTTGATATTGGAACTGAACCATGAAGTTCTTGGCTTTGCTCTATTTCATTATCGATATTCGTCTTTTCGTGGTGAGCCATCAATCTGGCTTGACGATCTCTTGGTTTCGGGAGGGCAAAGGTCAAAGGGTTATGGTCGTGAACTTATGAAAGCGTTAAGGTCACAAGCTGAAACATCGTTGGTTTCGCACATTTCATGGACTGCGAGCCCAAACAATAAGAAAGCCCATGAATTCTACAAAATGTTAGGTGCTGAGGTCGAGCGAATGGATGGTCAGAGACCGTATTATTATTGGGCCACCTGCGGCTAACCATAATTTTAGTTTAGGTGCTGTTCGATAATGTTGATGTTACGAGACTCCCACTTGGTCGACAGGAGTATTTGTCATCGAAATAAGACGCTACAAACATTCCCTCTCCTAGGAGTTAAAATGGAAAGTGAAAGACTCAAATTGATGCCTCCATCATTAAAATTCACCGATGCTATGTATGTCGTTATTGAGGAATGTAAGCCGGAGTTTTCCCAGTTTTTACCTTGGGTCTCAAACTCTTTAACTACAAAAACTCTTGAAGGTAATATCAAAGAAGCTGCCATTAACTTCTCCAATTTTACCGGGGAGTTTTGGTTTAATATCATCGAAAAGAAAACGGGTTCGTTTATAGGCGTTGTAGGTTTTATCATTAGAGATGAATCTGTGCCGTATTTTGAAATTGGTTATTGGTTACAAACATCAAAAACAGGCTTTGGCTACATAACTGAAGCCATTCGTTTAGTTGAACAATATGCATTTGATGATAAAGGTGCTATACGAGTTGAGATCAAAATGGCAGGATCAAACCTTAAAAGTCAGGCTGTTGCAAAGCGGTGCGGTTATTATCTTGAAGCACAGTTAGTTAATACTAGGCGTTTGCCATCAGGGGAACTCGATAGCACGTTTATCTATGTAAAAACATGCTTATAGCAAACGGTTCAAGCCGACAGTCAGCGGATGATATTTTCTGTTTCAACTTAGTTTAGTGTAATCGGTGCGTAGTTGTGAGTTCAAGTTTGTGCTGACTTATATGGATTCTCTATTATCAAATATCCATAAAACTTATGCTGATGGTTCTATGACTGCGGTACCTTAGATTTAGGTTAATTCTCAACTTCTAGCGAATTATGTATTGCTCTATAATGGTCGCGTATTACATGAGAAGAAGATATTGATGAACAATAATAGAGAAATAATTGCATACCTCCGCGAGAGTATTCCGGTGTTTGAATGCGTTAAGGGCTGTCATGATTGTTGTGGGCCCGTAACGACTTCTTCTGAAGAAATGTCGCGGCTACCAGTGAAGTCTGACGCTGAGCATGAAGCTGCCTTAAATGAATATAATTGTGTGCATTTAGGGCCCAATGGCTGTGAGGTATATGAAGAGCGACCATTAATTTGTCGATTATTTGGCACAACACCTCGTATGGCATGTCCAAATGGGTGTCGTCCAACAGAGATGGTCGATTTAAAAATTGAACGTCAGGTGCATTACTTCATCAGGAACACTCGCCAAGTTTTAGTGTAGTTGGCTCAATAGCCGACAGATCGAACCACAATCACGTTAGCATTAAAGATAGCTCACTTAATAGCATTTTCAGTTTCGTACTTGTTAGGCAATGAAGAAGTGGCGACTAACTTATGTGACTTTTTTATCGCCGCGGCCAGTGAAACAGGTTCTGTCTCGGATAAAACAGTGCAATATTGGCGTAATGCGTTAAATGGTTAGAAGTCCAATTTAACCAGTGGGTAACACAGTATATGAAAGGGAAGGAGACTCAGGATGAGTACAGCTTTTAAAGGTTCGTGTTTGTGTGGAAGTGTTCGCTTTTCGGTTGATGGATTCAGCGAAAAGGCAGCAAACTGTCATTGTTCAATGTGCCGAAAATTTCACGGCGCAGCTTTTGGTACGTCAGTTGGTGTTCAAGGCTTGAGCTGGCTTTCCGGCATTGATTTACTCAAAGAGTTTGTGGCATCAAACGGCACAATACGAACATTCTGTTCCAACTGTGGTTCAAGTTTAGGCTTCAGAGTACAAGGGGAACCTTTAGAAAACATCGAACTAGCGATATCGACATTCGACGTGGATATTCCAGTCAAAATTGATGCTCAGATTTATACAAACTACAAAGCGAATTGGTGTGAATTACAACCAGACTTACCTACGCATTCAGAAGGGCGAACAAGTTAATCGATCTTCGATTCTTTGAATCGCAAATATTGAATGCACAGTGATTATGGTTAACGTGCTTGGTGTTGCCCAATTCCTAACGCACGTTGACGCCTCTCTCCAAATTTATTGAGGCAGCTCGAAAAGATCGGGTTTTCATACAATCCTATATTGGCATCTATCCATACTAAATCCAGGAGGAAAGTATGAGATGGTTAATAATTAAAAATGCGTTCATTACGCTTACTATAGGATTTGGAATTGTATGGCTAATTTCTCGAGGAGACTATCTAGCTACAGCGTCAGTTTACCCGATCGACTTTGTGTTCTTATGGTTGGGCGTTGTTTTAGCTGGCTTCGCATCGATTTATACAATAGATGACCTTCAACGAGGTTCATGGCATAAGTCTGCTGTGATTTATGCATTTTATTATTATGGTGCATTCGGTCTTTTTGCAGACGGCCACGTTGCGGATTGGGCTCATAGCACTGGTTACATTGAGAAGTTGTTTATGTCTGGCTTTATAATTTTCGTCTCGTTATTTTCAATAGTCGTGCCGTTAATCGTGTTCACGATCTCTGTTATACAGGCACATCTTCTTTCTATCGCAGTTGAAAATAGGCAGCTGTAAACAAGTCAATTATCTACATGTTCGAGTTTTTAAACAGGTGTGTTAATTAGTTAAATAAGATGCGAAGGTAGGCCAAAATATTCATCATTTTGTACATGGAGGTACAATGAACATCGGTATATATATTTATAATCAAGCAGAAGTTCTCGATTTCTCTGGCCCATTTGAAGTTTTTAGTACGGCAAAGCGCTTAGGTGCTGAAGATCTAAATGTATTCATGGTTTCTGAGCACACCGAGCCAGTTGTCGCCCGTGGTGGGTTTAAGGTTCTGACTGACTACTCGTTACAAAATCATCCAGAGATAGATTTGTTAATGGTAGTTGGCGGTGTGCATACTGACGAGATGAACAAGTCGAATGTACTGGATTGGTTGGTATCCGTTGAGCCAAATGCTGAACAAATTGTGTCAGTTTGTACTGGCGTGTTTTTATTGGCTAAAGCTGGCTTACTTAAGGGGTTAACTGTCACTACCCATTGGGAAGATATTTCCGATTTGGCATTACAGTTTCCTGATTTAAATGTGGTTAGTGATAAACGATGGGTAACGTCGGAGAAGTACACAACTTCAGGAGGCATTTCTTCAGGCATCGACATGAGTTTACATCTGATATCTGAGCGCTATGGTTTAGAATTTGCCACGGTAGTCGCTCGGCAAATGGAGTACAACTGGCAAGAGTCTACATACTAACCCTCCAAAGATGACTCTATGTGTGTTGTGTATTTTATGTGTTGGTTTGGGTGTTTAAAGCACAAATGAAAAAGGACATTACATGGACATTAGAATAGGAACCTTGTCTGACGTTGAAGGAATTACTGATATATTCAACTTCTATATTGAACATACCAACGCGCGTTTTGAAGAAGAGAAATTTTCGTTGGAAAATCGCCAGCAGTGGTTCGCTCAGTTTTCAAACAACAGCAAACATCAACTTTATGTCGCGATAGAAAATGGTGCGTTATTAGGTTTCGTGTGTTCTCAGCAATACCGGGCTATATCGGCATTTGAAGATACCGCATAGGTCACTATTTATCTTGCGGCAGAAGCTCAAGGTAAAGGTTTAGGCTCTAAGCTTTATTCTCAGCTATTTGCATCGATTAGTGATTATGGTGTTCACCGCGTACTCTCAGGTGTTGCTTTACCTAATGAGGCTTCAATAGCACTTCATAAAAGTTTTGGATTTCGAGAAGTCGGAGTGTTCAATGAATATGCAAAGAAAAACGGTCAATACATCAGTTCAATGTGGTTAGAGAAGGCGTTAAACAAGGAATCAGATTGATTAGGATGGTTCAAACACGATGCAATACTCTTGGTACTTTAATTACGTATTGCTCAATGTTTGATTTAGAAACAAAGGACACTATATGGAAGTAAGGTTAGTCAAAGGTTCCGATCCTAAGTTCGCTGAATCGATCACCAAAACGAATATGACGAATTACTACCAAGCTCGTGGTATCGCTTGGGGCCATAGTCAGTTTTTACGTAGCTGGGATGAGCTGGATAACTATGAGGCTTATGTGGGGGATAGCCGTATTGGTGTTATTCGCTTCAGTTACACCAGTGATACAACGTTTCTTAGGGACTTGCAGATATTAGCTGAATACCAAGGCAGAGGCTTTGGTTCTAAATGTTTGGATTTAGTGATTGAACATGCGAACAATCAATCATCGACTCAGTTAGTGTTACGAGTGTTCAGTGAGAATCCCGCTATTAAGCTATATCAATCAAAAGGTTTTACAAAGGTTTCTGAAGTTAAAGGGCTCGTTGAAATGGAGCTGCTTTTAGGATCATCATTGAGAGGGTGTCATGGATAACCGTATCCAATTAAATTTTGTTAAATATACACTGCTTGAGTTCACACTCGCTGCATTCTTATTGTTGTCTGTTTATTGGCTATTTGATGGTAACCCTCAATCACTGCCTACTATTGGGTTGATGCTCAGTTCTGTTGCGGTATTAAAAGTCGTGACGCTATGGTGGCAGTTTCGCAATAGCTCTTTTGAAATATCGAACAATCATGTCTGTTTCGATGGTCACGCTTGCGATATCAAGTTACAGGGAAATATTCTTCCTTTTGATATCGGGTCAGTTATCAAGCTTTCATACACGAAAGGAGCGATGCAAAAACGCAATATCTACCTTCCTAAAGGTGCTAGTATCGCCTTTTTTGCATCGAGCTAATCTATGACTAACGATCATTTCAAAGGTAAATATGAGGTTGAGCTGAAGTATCGACTTAGCTCTAAGTCTGAGTTCTTGAAAACTTTGAACCTAATTCCTCATGAAGTAATGCTGCAAGACAACCTAGAATGCGATTGGTATTTCGATAGCCCTGATAGAAGCTTACAGGCTCAGAACAAAAGCTTGTGTATTCGTACTATGGAGCCGTCGGGCATCAAGTTATGGATTGTAAAAGGCCCTGAGCCTGATCGATGCGAAGCGACAAATATCACCGATGCGACGAATGCCAAGAGCATGCTAGAAAACTTGGGATACGAAGTGATTCTTAAAGCGCAGAAAACTCGCAGTATTTACTTTGTTGGAGAGTTCCATATCACGGTCGATTCTCTTGCGGGTATCGGTGATTTTGCTGAGTTTGCTATCATGACGAATGATGAGTCTAAGCTATCCGCTTATAAAGATGAACTTGAGTTATTGGCGAGTCAATTCGGGCTAAGGCGATCTACGTTACAGACTAAATCATATAAGCAAATGTTTGAAGAAATACTCGCATAGCAAAGCGTTTCAGAGGGAAGTATGGATACGATTATCAAACAAGCAATCGAATTGCGAAAAGAAGAAAAGTATCAAGAATCTCGTGACTTATTGGCGACGCTGCTAAGCGATAAAAGTTATGCAGCAAAAGCTCATTTACAGATTGCGTGGTCTTACGACAACCAAGGTAAAGAGCAACAGGCCATAGAGCACTATGTGTTGTCTCTGTCTGGCGTGCTTTCTTTAGTAGAGCGTTTTGATGCGCTGTTTGGTTTGGCGAGTACTTATCGAAGCCTTGGCCTTTATGCAGAGGCTTTAAGCTATTTCGAACAGGCTATGGCTGAGTATCCTGACTCGATAGAAGTGAAACCTTTTTACGCAATGTGCTTGTACAATTTAGGTCGCCATAGAGAGGCGACATCGCTGTTACTTGAGCTTTTGGTTTCCACGACTAATAGTGAAGCGATCAAAGAGTACCAACGAGCGATCTCTTTATATGCTCAAGACCTAGATAAAACCTGGTAAACAGCCGCGTATAAAGCTCATCTGTTTGCTTAAACACGATGGTCTTAGCCTTGTTTTACCTTCTTAGGGCGAAACTTTCTACCGTCCATAATATTCAAAGACATCAGTGTTAGGTTGGTCGCGCCTGCTATCAGTTCTAAAACCTGAACGCCATAAAACACTGAGTCGAACTCTCCTAAACTTGCCCATTGATTCAAAAAGTACGCGGCCGGAATCAAAATAACGATCCCGTTGAACGCGATAATTGGCATGCGTTTACTTTTACGCTCAACTATTTTCCCTTTACGTTGTTTTGCCATAGCTGCACCGGTCGCACCCGTGATAGCAATGGATGGGACAAGAATAAACAAGCCGGGAAAAACGATCATCGACTTGACTAGCTTCACTGATTCCAAAGTGCCAAACAGTTCTACAAGCAACGTGCTGGTAAAGAATGTAGCGACACAAAGTGTTGATATTAATGCTGCTGTTCTGTGGATTATTGGTTTCATATCATTTACGCCTTTAATTCGGTAACATGTTGTCAACTTGGTTTAAGTCTAATTTAATGACAGCATGTTGTCAAAGTGAGTGTTATGGATACGAATGGAGAAGTTTTCACAAAGATCGCACTTGAGATCTTTAAGGTCAGTGGTCTATTGAATGCTGAGGGTGACAAATTAACCGAAGAGTTAGGGTTAAGCAGTGCCAGATGGAAGGTGATGGGGGCGATCGAAAAGTCGGATGATCTGGTCACGGTTTCTCAAATTGCTCGTATTATGGGGCAAAGCAGACAAGCGACTCAGCGTGTTACCGACATCATGGTGAAAGATGGCTTACTGACTTGGCTTGATAACCCAAATCACAAGAAAGCAAAATTGGTTAATATGACTGAAAAGGGTAAAGAAGCGTATTCGCTATTAGATAAAAAACAGGAAGTATGGGCTGAAAGTGGCGCTGAAGGCATTGAAAGAGACGAGCTTGATAAGGCGTTAATCACTCTGAAGAAGATGGCTACCTTCTTAGATAAATAGATAAATAGAGAATGGCAGTTGAGAATAGTACGAAAGCCTAAGCATCAATGTGATACTTAGGCTTCAGAGCATAGTTTTGTTCGTTGGGGAAGCGTTAAGCTGAAAGCTCTTTACGAACGATCTCTGCTCCTGCACTTAGCGCATTAAGCTTCGCTGAGGCAATTTCGCGAGGCAGGGGTGCCATGCCGCAGTTAGTGCAAGGGTAGAGTTTGTCTGCATCAACATACTTAAGTGTTTCTCGCAGAGTGTTGGCCACTTCTTCCGGAGTTTCAATGGAATCGGTAGCTACATCGATCGCTCCGACCATCACTTTTTTGCCTCGAACCAGTTCTAGTAGCTCAAGTGGTACATGAGAGTTGTGGCACTCTAAAGAGATAATATCGATATTCGATTGCTGCAGCTTAGGAAACACTTCTTCGTATTGGCGCCACTCTGTGCCTAACGTTTTTTTCCAATCGGTATTCGCTTTAATGCCGTAGCCATAACAAATATGCACTGCTGTTTCGCACTTAAGCCCTTCAATGGCTCTTTCCAAGCAAGCAATACCCCAATCATTCACTTCATCAAAAAACACGTTAAACGCAGGTTCATCGAACTGAATAATATCAACGCCTGCAGCTTCTAATTCTTTCGCTTCTTCGTTGAGGATCTTCGCAAATTCCCACGCCAGTTTTTCACGGCTTTGGTAATGCGCATCGTAAAGTGTATCAATCATGGTCATAGGCCCCGGCAGAGCCCATTTGATCGGTTGGTCGGTTTGCTGGCGTAAGAACTTTGCATCTTCAACAAACACGGATTTCTGACGAGAAACTGGGCCAACCACTGTAGGTACACTTGCATCGTAACGGTCGCGGATTTTAACGGTTTCACGCTTTTCAAAATCAACGCCATTCAAGTGTTCAATGAAGGTCGTTACAAAGTGCTGACGTGTTTGTTCGCCGTCACTCACAATATCAATGCCTGCTTGCTGTTGCTCGTGCAGAGACACACGCAGCGCATCTTGTTTGCCGTCTGTGAGTTCAGCGCCTTGAAGTTTCCATGGCGACCAAAGCGTCTCTGGTTGTGCAAGCCAAGACGGTTTCGGCAAACTGCCCGCTGTTGAAGTCGGTAATAGTGTTTTCATAATAATACTGCCTATCCTTGGATGATTTGAGCGCGCAATAGACGATTAAAGTGCGTAATTTGCCGACCAGTTATCGAGAACTGATTGGTATGGCTTAATGAAATTCTCTTCTGCGAACTTACCTTGCTCAACCGCTAGTTGGCCTCGCTCTTCACGGTCGTACACGATTTGAGTTAGCGAGTGATCCAAGTTTTTCAAGTTTGGTTGGTAACAGTTGCCCGCAACCGCGTTCGCGTTGTAAATCTCAGGTCGGTAGATTTTCTGGAACGTACCCATGGTGCTGATGGTGCTGATAAGCTCGAGGTTAGAGTAATCGTTCAGCAGATCACCAAAGAAATAGAAAGCTAAAGGTGCAACACTGTTTGGCGGCATGAAATAACGAACCTGTAAGCCCATCTTCTTAAAATATTGCTCAGTTAAAGAAGACTCATTCGGTTGGTATTCAAAACCTAATACTGGGTGTTGGTTTTCAGTGCGGTAATAGGTTTTATTATCTGACACACTTAAGCAAATAACAGGTGGTTTATTAAAGTTCTGTTTGTAAGCTTCAGAGTTAACAAAATATTTAAAAAGCTTGCCGTGTAAATCACCAAAATCTTCTGGAATACTGAATTTATCTTGGCCTTTATTATGATCCAACAGAAGTACGCTAAAGTCATAATCTCTAACATAAGAAGAAAAGTTATTTCCGATAATGCCTTCAATACGCTCGTTGGTTTTACGGTCCAGAATATTGGTTTTCAGCACTTCAATTGAAGGGAATGCTTCGCCGTTGCTTTCAATGTCCATATCAACAGAAATGATTTCAAGCTCAACAGAGTAACGGTCGCCCTTAGGGTTGTCCCAGTGTGCTAACGCGTTGAAACTATTATCGATCATTTGTAGTGCATTACGTAAGTTCGCTTGACGACTGTCACCGCGAGCTAGGTTAGCAAAGTTGGTTGTGATACGCGTGCTGTCTGCAGGCTGGTAGTTTTCGTCGAGGCTAATGCTCTTAATCGTAAAATTAAATTCTTTATTCATGCTGATTTGGTATCCCAATTTGTTTTCTGATTCTCTCGGTCTTTAGTATTAAAACGGCTTTTATTTTTTGCTTGTGACCGGATTAAGAATCGAAGGCTATGCTGTCTGAAATTAATGCTTAGTAGCATTACTGTCGTATAAAGTTAATCGCTTAAGGTTTTTATACGTGGATAGGTTCACCTTTAACAATGGTATTACTTCACATTGAACATGAGGAATATTCATGATCTATTCTGTTTGAATGTTTAAGTCGGTGTCAGTTATATTAATTAGCTTGATGGAAATATAACCACATTAATAGTGCGTTATTTAAGACAATTAATTTAATTAAGAGATGGATGAAATGAGTGAATTGCTGTTGTTGATTTTATACTGTGCATTATTAGGCAGTGGTGTTGGTTTTCTTGCCGGGCTTTTGGGGATTGGCGGAGGGCTGATCATTGTTCCGGTGCTAAGCAGCATTTTACTTCACTTAGAGATTTTACCTGCGGATCAAGTGGTTGTTGCGGCCATCGCTACTTCGTTGGCATCGATACTGTTCACCTCAACTTCTTCTGCACTTGCTCACCACAAGAATGGAAACGTGCCTTGGGATTTGGCGCCTTGGATCATGCTCGGTGTTGCTCTTGGCGCATTAGTTAGTGGCTTTATGGCGGCTTTGTTGCCAGAAAAAGTTGTTCGTATTGTGTTTGCAGTGAGTGTGGTTCTTATCGCAATAAAGATGTTCTTAAGCAGCAAAAACGACGCGCTTAAAGAAAGAAAACTGCCAAATAAGGGCATCTTAACCGTCTTGACAACGATCACGGGCGGTTTGTCTGCGATGATTGGCATTGGTGGTGGTGCATTATTGGTTCCGCTGTTGACGTTTTTCTCTGTCGATATGAAAAAGGCCATCGGTTGTGCGTCTGCTTGTGGCATTGTTATCGCGTTATTTGGTTCAATCGGCTATATCAGTTCGGGCAGCAGCCAGTTTGCTCTAACCGATGGATTTGCTGGTTTTGTTTATCTGCCTGCTTTGCTGGGTATCGTGTGTACCTCTTGGTTTACGGCCCCTTTAGGCGCAAAAGCAACCAATCATTTACCGGTTCCAACGATTAAGAAAATCTTCTCAGTATTGTTGCTCGTTATTGCGGTAAGTATGGTGGCTAGTTAGTTACCATTCGTCAGACTATTTATTAGGTCTGTAGATATAAGGCAGCTGTAGGTATAAGGCAACTGTAGATATAAGGTAGCTATGAATAGATAGCTCAACATGAACAAATAGAAAAGAGCAGCCTTGTGCTGCTTTTTTTATGTGTGTAGCCGATGTTTTTACGGTTATGTGCATGAGTATGTTCAGAAAATATTGCTGTTTAACCCAATTCACTGCTATAGCTAAATGTATCTTGTTTGATTCAACGGAATGCTATCAATGAGTGATTTATGGATCCTTTAACGCAGGGCGTGCTAGGCGCTTCTTTGTCACAGTCGGCAAGCAAAAAACAGAACTTGGTTGTCGCTGGGGTATTAGGATTACTCTCTGGAATGGCGCCGGATTTAGATGCGTTTATTCGATCACAGAGCGATCCTCTGTTGGCTTTGGAGTTCCATCGGCAATTTACCCATTCACTTTTTTTTATTCCCATTGGCAGTTTGATTTGTGCCTTGGTTTTGCATCATCTCATTGCAAAAAGGCGTGGACTCTCTTTCAAACAAAGCTGGCTTTTTTGTGCTCTGGGTTATGGTACTCATGCACTGTTAGATGCTTGTACCACTTATGGCACCCAGTTACTTTGGCCTTTCACCAACGCCCGTTTTGCTTGGAATACCATTTCAATCATCGATCCTATTTATACGCTTCCCATCTTAGTATTACTTGCGTTTGCAACGTTGAAACGAGCGCCTTGGCTTGCACGTGTTGCGTTTGTTTGGGCTCTAATTTATCCAACATTAGGGATGATTCAGAGAGACAGGGCGGAGGCAGTTGGATGGCAATTAGCGGAAGAAAGACAACATCAGCCGATTCGGTTAGAGGCTAAGCCGAGCTTTGCGAACATTTTAGTTTGGAAAGTGGTGTACGAAACAGAGCATCGATACTATGTAGATGCTGTGCGGGTCGGCACCTCGGTTAAGACATATCCTGGAGAATCGATCGCTAAACTCAATGTTAGCCGAGATTTCCCTTGGATCGACCCGAATTCACAACAAGCGAGAGATATTGAACGGTTTCGATGGTTTTCGAATGGCTATGTGGCACAAGATCCAATGGATGAACTGCGTATTATCGATGTCCGATATTCAATCGTACCGAACCAACTGAAAGCGCTTTGGAGCATTAAGCTATCGCCATCCGCTAATGCAGATACACACGTGAAATACGAAACGCATAGAGACAATACACCAGAGTCGAGACAGATCTTCTTCGGTATGCTCACTGGCGATAAATGATCTAGGTCTAAAAAGCGAAAAAGGCTGAGTCAGATAATCTGCTCAGCCTTTTTTATTCGGCTATTACCTAGCTTTCTTTGCTAGAGAGTTCATTGTTAGAACGCTCTTTTTGAGAATACTCTTTGTTAGAAAACTATAGGTAACGGCTTCTTAGGTGGTCTTTGAAATACTGAGCGTTCAAGGTTTCGCCCGTTGCACCTTTCACTAAGTCGTCGGTGGTCAGCAGGCTGCCTTTGCTCCAAATATTTGATTCTAACCAAGTGAAGATAGGTGAAAGAGCACCACTTTCAATTACAGCGTTCACATCTACCGTTTTCTTCATTGAAGCCATGAACTGAGCCGCGTACATCGCACCTAATGTGTACGACGGGAAGTAACCGAATGCGCCGTCTGTCCAGTGGATGTCTTGCATACAGCCGTTGGTGAAATTACCTTGAGTACTTAAACCAAGATATGACTGCATCTTAGTGTTCCACAATTCTGGGACATCGGTGTGTTTGATGTTGCCGTTGATCAAGTCACGTTCAATTTCGTAACGTAAGATAACGTGTGCAGGGTAGGTCAGTTCATCGGCATCGACACGGATGAAGTCTTTCTTCACGCGAGTGTAGATCTTCTGGAAGTTCTTTTGCTCAAACTCAGAACCAGAAAACTGTTGGCCCGCTAGGTTTGCTAGGTGTCCAATGAATGGGTCGCTGCGGCCAACTTGCATCTCAAAAAATAAAGATTGAGATTCATGAATACCCATAGAACGAGCTTCACCCGCTGGCTGTCCAGCTAAGTGCTTTGGTAAGCCTTGTTCGTAACGCGCGTGCCCAGTTTCGTGCACGATACCCATTAATGATTGAACGAATTCAGCTTCGTCATAGCGAGTCGTGATACGCACGTCTGAAGGCACACCACCACAGAACGGGTGAACACTTTCATCCAATCGTCCGTGTTCAAAATCGAATTGAAGCAGCTTCATGACTTCTAAGCCAAGAGCTTTCTGCTTCTCGGTAGAATAGATGCCCGATGGTGCGTTAAATTGCTCGCTCGATTGCTTTTCGATCACTTCGTCGATCAGGCTTGGTAGCCATGTTTTAACGTCTGCAAACAAGGTATCAAGTGAAGCAGAGCTCGTTCCCGGTTCATAGATATCCAGCATGGCATCATAAGGTGTTAGGTTCGCTGCATCGGCGCGGATCTGCGCTTCTTCACGAGACAGCTCAACCACTTCACGCCAGTTCTTTTCGAATCCAACCCAGTCGTTGTTACCACGTTGGCTACGCCACGCATGTTCACATTTTGAACCCGCTAGAGACTTAGCTTCAACCAGCTTTTCAGGAAGTAGGTTGGCTTGTTGCCATTGGCGTTTAATTTCACGCAGAGACGATTGTTGCTCGCCATTCAAAGCTTCGTTTTCAGCGTCTGAAATCCAATCGCCAAGCTGTGGTTGAGTCATTAACCCATGAATATGAACCGAAAGCTCGGCCATCGCTTCACTACGAGCTTGATTACCACCAGATGGCATCATTGAAGCTTGGTCCCAACCACAAATAGAGGCTAGATGTTGAAAGCGTGAACATTTTTGAGAGTGCTCGACTAGTTTTTTGAATGCGCTCATTTGACTACTCTTAATTTGGTTTCTTTAAATGATCCTTAGGACTGCGTTGGCTTTAAGGTTCATCTCTAATGTACTTTTATTATGGCTCTGCTTTTTAGTGACGCTGTGCTTCGTAGTTGAAGGTACAGCGATAGAAGATACAGCGATAAAAGCTTGAGGCGGTAGATGCCTTGAATTTACTATTTCTTAACAAATTAAACTGTTCCATTGTGCACAAAATCAGTGACTTGTATAGCTGATGACAATTGTTGCTTGCGAATTGTTCAGATACACGGTATTGATGATAAATCGCTAAACAAAGATGATAATGATATGGATATTTTGAACTTTGAGGCATTTCTGATTGCCATCACTATTTTAACGCTAACGCCGGGTTTAGATACGGCATTGGTGATCCGCAATACTAGCCGCTCGGGCTTAGCTGACGGTGTTATGACCAGCTTAGGTATTTGTGGAGGCCTTTATGTGCATGCCTTTTTCTCTGCTGTGGGGATCTCTGCGATTCTTGCTCAATCAGCTGAGCTCTTTCAAGCCGTTAAAATGGTGGGTGCGGTTTACCTGATTTGGCTTGGCTTAAGCAGTTTACGAGCTTTGATGAAAAATGGCGGAGGGATGCAGGTCGGGGAGCAGGCCAAGCAAGCATACAGCGCCAAGCGTTCTTTGCGTGAAGGTTTCTTATCTAATGTGCTGAACCCGAAAACGGCGGTTTTCTATTTGGCTTTTCTGCCTCAATTCGTAAACCCTGAAGGTTCACCTTTATTGCAATCCATGGTGATGGCTTCGGTGCACTTTATGATTGCGATGGTGTGGCAATGCAGCCTAGCAGGTGCATTGAACTCCGCTAAAAATTTGCTCAAGAATGCGAGTTTCATGAAATGGATGGAAGGTGTGACGGGCATGGTGCTGGTGGGGCTTGGCGTTAAACTTCTGATGGAAGAGCCAGTATAACCTGAACCGTTTTGGGTATAGGTTATTGAGAGTCGTCCTAAAGGCTCTACACAATTGAATTAAAAAGAAGAAAGCCCACGTTAGGTTTGTATATAAACACTGCCGTGGGCTTTTTTGTTACTGCTAAACCGAGTGTTAGATGTGAGCTACTGCGTTATTCAACAACGCTGATGTTCATCTCAGCGCCTTCGAAACCTAAGTCACTCAACTCATCGGCATTGAAGTTGGTAGTAACCTCGATATCGCCAATGCGCTCAGTGGTTTCATTGACTGAATCAACGCTTCTTTTGCTACGAACACTGTTGGTAATTGGTGTTGCTTGGCCAATTTCAATGGTGCCTGCAAATTGAGATTCAGCGTTAAAATCGCCAGATACGTAAGAGTGGAATGGGCGTAAGCTTCCTCCAGTCGCGTACTGCATGCTTGATAAACCGGCTTCTTTGATAGCCCAGCCCCAGTCCCACCATTTCGTTTCGCCTGGGATGTATCGGTGATCCCATTGGTAGCGAATATCGGCTGATTCATTGCTGCTACGGCCCATAGTGAAGGTGTGAGCTTTGTACGGGCGGTTGTCTGGGTGGGTGTGCCATGCGTTACCACCCCAACGAAGGAAGCCGTTAAATTCAACATCGTAACTGATGTCAGCGTTGAATCGGTAAGGATAAGAGATGGTTGAACGATACAGCTCAACTCGAATCGGAAGCTCTGAATTCGCAGGAACCATAGGACGAGCTTGAAGTGTTACTTGCTCGCTAGTGGAGTTGCCATTGGTTTCAGCGAAGCTCTGGTTTGCTTCTAACTTAATCGTTAGCTTAGTCTCGCCAACTAAAGGCCATTTGAATGTATTCTCTGTTTGAACACTTTCGGAGAACCCATAGCTGTTGGTTTTAGACCAGTTTGTTGACTCATCAACTTTGAGGTCGACAACGACTTGTTGCGCGATGTTACTTCTGTTTCTGGCCGTTGCATAAACGGTCTTAACCAGTTCACGATCGGACTCGACGACATCGCCGTGCCAAAAGTTATTGTCGTTGACGGTGTAGGTAAAGTTGTCGACGGTGATCTTAGTCTTTTCGTTACAGCGATAACCATCACAAGAACCACTGTTGTTGCCTTGTATTACCCAAGAGTCGCCTGAGCGGTTAATCGTCATGTCCTCACCAACATACTGACTGTTATTCCCGCCAACCCACGCATAACCTAGGTTGTGAGCCAGATAGCTAAGAGGGCGTACAAAATCATTGCGGTTGTTTACTAAGTCATATTCAACATCTATCTCGCTGCCTTCTGTGACGGCTTTAGCAGAGTAGTTTGGAATTTCAGATTGGTCATTGTTGGGATAGCAGAACGTTGATCCGCTGCTCGATTGTTTAATTTCGCCATGATAGCCAGGCCCCATGATCACCCAGTTTCCTTTCAGCCCTGTGATCTGCCAAGTGCCCATACGAGCGACCAAAGCACTCTTTTGTTCTTCAGCCTCATAACGGTCTAAAGGGCGATAACCAGAGCGACATACATCTTCACCAAGTTGGTCAAACACTATTTGGTCTGGGTAAACCTTTGCGTTTACACCGGTTGATAGAACAGACAACACTGCGGTTGCTAAGAGACTTCTGTTTATACTAATCATTAACAATTCCCTCTATTGTAATTTTTCTATTTTGATAATGTTTTGTGCGTCGTGCTTTTAACAAGACAAGTTCACTTTTTCATGTTGATAAATAGATAGATACTGAAAAGGGTTGAATTAATTTACCGATTTAATTCAATGGCTTGTAATGTTGTTTTTGTATTTAAATGAAAGGGTATGCAACTAAAGAAAATTTTTTTGATAAAGCTCAAACCATTTTTAGAAAAATTATATTTTATTACCTGCACTCTAACGTCATTTTATTTTGACGTAATCCTGTTGCGTTTTATATGAATGGTTAAAGAGAGGAGGAGGTGTTCTTTCCAAGAAACGCGGCGTTTAAATAGAGTTGATAATGAATATAATAGGTATTAACTTAAGTTATCGCTTAGCTAGAAGTTGTGTTCGACCCGTATTACAGGTTCGAATTATGGCAAATAATTCATTTGAACTTAAAACATCAATATTCAACGTTAATGGGTCATTATTAAGCAGGAGGTAAGGCGAGAATTGAGTGTCATTCATCGCTTTCTCTATTTTTTGTACAGAGACTAAGTCGATGGTACCTAAAATGGAAAAATATAATGATTGAGAAGGCCTTGCTCTACCTTTGAATCGAAAAACGATGGGATCGGGCATGTGATCGTCTTGAACTGATACGAGATGTAAGACGGTATTGCTGCTTATCTTTGTTAATCCATCGGTACGTAATACGTTTCCTTCTAACATAAGGTCTACCACACTATGCTGATAGCGGTGCTCTTTCTGTGGTTGGGGGGAAGGGATAAGCCATATGCTAACGAATAAAAGTAACGCAGAAGATAGCGCAACGAATGGCTTCATAATTGGCCTCTCTTTAGGAATAATGCTATTTCAGCACTGACTCTGTCCGATTGCGCAGGTGTGTAAAAAATATTGACGGATTGACGTGTGGCTTTATCGAGTAAGGAAAGTTCAGAATGCCCCGGTTCTTCGCTAATATAAGCCACACAATCGCATTGATACTTATAGAGAATGGCTTCTAATTCAGGGCTTAACACGATATCGTGTTCTTGGAAAACCTGTATCTGACCAATCCACTGTTCATTGAGTCGGTTGACGGGGTAGATATCACCGAGGCTTCTATCGTTAATTTTAGCAAAAGCCAGCAGTGCCGATGCCAGCAGTAAACAACCCGTTGTGAAGTAGCACAGCCTATTTCGGTTGGAGACGGATTGCTGGTGGTCAGATAAAGTTTGTTCAACACTAAGAGCGTCAATCTCGTGAGTATTGATGGGTACATGGTCGCTTACGGGTACTAGAGGAATATAGGTTACGCTACTTGCTTGCGAGTCGACAAATACGCATTCATCGATAAGGCGGTAACCGATCTTTGGCACAGTTACAATTGGAGTCTCTTTGATGCCGAGTCTAACAAACCCTTGGCGAACTAAACTTATGCTTTTCGCAAGTGAAGTATCCCCTATGAATTCGCTTCCCCATGCGAAGTTAATAATATCTTGTTTGCTAACAATTTCGGGCGAGTTTTTAAGTAATAACTCTAAAACGCGAGTCTCACGATATCCTATTTTAATAGAACGTTCGTCGTTATAAATACGGTTTTTAATTGGGTCGAATCTGATCATATAACCAACGTTTTATTTTTATTATAATTCTCTCAACAATGTAGATGACTATAAGCTTACTAATATATGAATTAAAGTCACATTTTCCAATCTAGTGTTTTTTTGTGTGGTTGAAACAAAATGCTATTTATTCGTTTATGACTAAAAAACGGCCATCTATACATAGTCTGTTAAATATAAGTAATATCTAATTAAGTGTTGGTTTTATTAGTGGCCCTTTTATTAGCTTTCTATTAGGGGTATTAATTCGTACAACAGTCTAATTAATATCCTGCTATATGTAGGGGTATAAGTGTTAGTAATGATTTGTTCAGTTTAACGATTGAATGAATACAAAAAAGCCCGCATTTTATTACGGGCTTGGTGTTCAATCAATTCAAGTTATGCTTTAACGGCTTCACAATCATTTGAAGAAGTTAAAGGTTTGAAGAATAGCTTTGTTTCTTCGATTACAACGTGGCGTAACAAGATAAGACCGATTAGGTTAGGAATAGCCATTAGGCCGTTCACGATATCAGCCATTAGCCAGATCATGTCGAGTTTTAAGAACGCACCAGAAGCAACCAATGTTATGAAGATGATTTTGTAAGGTAGGACCGCTTTCGTTCCCAACAGGAATACAACACAACGCTCACCGTAATAGTTCCAGCCTAGGATGGTCGTAAATGCGAAGAAGATTAAGCCAACAGAAACTAGCATTGGGCCTAAAGTATCGGCGTTCAAACCCACAGCGAATGCATGAGTAGTCATTGCAGCACCAGAGAGATCGGTTTGCCAAGCACCCGTTAAGATAAGCGCCAAACCCGTCATCGTACAGATGATTATGGTGTCAAAGAAGGTACCTGTCATAGAGATAAGGCCTTGCTTCACGCACGAGTCGGTTTTAGCCGCTGCTGCTGCCATAGGCGCGCTACCCAGACCTGATTCGTTCGAGAATACACCGCGAGCAATACCTGATTGGATAGCAAGCATGATGCTAGCACCAAAGAAACCACCTGTTGCCGCTGTGTTGGTGAACGCAGAGGTAACCACAAGGGTAATAGCATTCAGTAGTTGATCGGCGTTTGAAGCCAGAACGCTTAAACACGCAACGATGTACATGATAGCCATGGTAGGCACGACTTTTCCTGCCACCTTAGCGATCGATTGAATACCACCAAGAGTGACAACCGCCACTAATATCGTAAGAACAACAGCAGACATTTCACGAGACGCACCGAATGAAATTTCAGTCGCGTCTAAGATAGCGTTAACTTGTGGGAAAGTACCAATACCGAAACAGGCAACTCCCAAAGCGAAGACAGCGAACATCACCGCTAAGATTCGTGAGCCGACACCGTATTGCAAGTAGTACATTGGACCGCCAACCATTTCACCATTGCTGTCGGTTCTACGGTATTTAACAGCAAGTAGACATTCTGCGTATTTGGTCGCCATACCAAAGACAGCGGCAAGCCACATCCAGAATAGGGCACCAGGGCCACCAATCTTGATTGCGGTCGCTACACCTACGATATTACCTGTGCCAATCGTTGCGGAAAGCGCAGTACACAAAGCGGCGAAGCTTGATACGTCACCCGTGCCGGATTTGTCTTTGGTGAACACCATTTTTAGCGCAGTTGGAAGATGTCTAAACTGGAGTAAGCCTAAACGAAAAGTGAAGTAAACACCGGTGCCAACTAATAGGATGAGTAGCGGTGGTCCCCAAACGAATTGGTTGATGGTTTGAAGTGTAGCTTGTAGATGGTTCATGGTTTCCCCTTAATAAATTAAAAATTTAAGGAGAAGAGGGAAGGCAGTGCAGATCACAGGGATCGATAACACCACTTAATACATACGGATTTCTAGATAGAATTCTTTTGTTAATTAAGGCTGTTGCTTTCCACTCCTCTGTCCTTTTGCCTGAGAGTTTCACTTAGCGAATCACTTATAGATAAGTAACGGGCACTAAGCTTGCTCCTTCGGCGACCGTTTTCTACAACAAAGTAGTACGATTCTCTCCAGAGGTTCCTCCAACGACAGTCCTCACTTTTCTGGATTTCTCCAGCATAAAGCGCCTGAAAGATTTACTTCTTCGGCGGGTTAATCTAACTAAATGTTAATATTTAGTTAAAAACCACTCTCCTGCAGTCTTCATCGGAACAATTGCCTAAATAATTAGGTAATCTGTAGCCGTATCCTAGATCATATAAAATGTGATGTCAGCTACAAAATATCTGTTTGCTCAAATGTTGTTCAACTAAATGATCAAACAACGAGTCTCTGACGTAACTTGCTTATTTAAATGGTATAAAATAGAGAAACAAGGAGGAGTTATGACTCGATTGATAGCGATTGTTTTTTTATTGGCTTTGGCATTTGTGCTGTTTCGTTTCCGGACGAACGAAAAGGTGCAGAAAGGGGTGGTGATAGTTATCGTTAGCAGTTTCCTTTTGTATACGGCTAGCTTGATGATTTCGGAGCTAACTCGTTAGACGCGGTGACGTTCAAACGATAGCGGACGAGCGGATATAAACCTAAGCGATGTATTGAACGGTTTAAGTGGCCGTGTTCGGTTTAACTGAGCCGTCAAAATCAGTAACAGTGTAACGTTAAAAATATTTTTGGGAGTGCCCGCTAGTGAACCAGCAATCTGGACAAAGCGAACAAGATGAAGTGGTTGTTATTGAAGAACGCGATAAGCGTAGTCAGCTTTATATCGGCATTGCTGCGGTTATTGGTCTGGCTTTAGGTGGCTTGGTCGGTTCTACAATCACGGCATCGAAGTGGGAGTCCAGTTATCAGGTACTCGAAACGCGTTACCAAGAACTGAGCGACAGTAAAACACAGTTGATGACGTCAGTTGAAGCGAAGGTGGCGAAAGTCGATACAGAAATCGATAAAAAAGTAGAAACTGCGCTAGCGAAACAGGCAGAAGAGCATCAAAAAGAACTTCAAGATTTAGCCAAACAATCTTCGGTTTTAGAAAAGGCGAACTACTCGTTAGAACAGCAGTTAAATGAACAAAAGCAAACGTTAGAACAAACTCAGCAAAACAATCAAAAACTCAATCATCAGGCTGATATGCAGTCCACTTTGTTTGAACGCTCGCGTGAACTTTTCCGTAAAGAATTACAGATATCCCAAGAGCTTGAAAAACTTGAGAAGGAAAGAGATGACATCGAACAGAAACTTGGCCCTTTGAAGCAAGCGTGTGATGTCTTCTTAGATGGCACGTCATGGGACGCTAAATCTGATGCTTGTGAGAAACAAGATAATGCTAACTCTCGATTGAGTGATATCAGACAAATGATTGAAGTTCATACTATGGATCTCAAGCAAATCAAAACGTTAACCGAAGAGATGGGTTTGTAAGCTTAAACGCTTAGTCCACTCATAGGTAAGCCTGTGTGCTAATGAATGCGTGATAGCAAATATTCAAACGCCCACATCATGAAAATGGTGTGGGCGTATTTCGTTCTAAACGTGTGGTCTTGTATTGCTATGCCGTTTTATCTCAGATAGCTATCTCGTTTCGTCGCAGGTAGCTAAGTGCTTTTTTCACAGATAACTAAACCGTTTCGTCACGGGTAGCTAAGATCCGTTTGCAACCAGTTACCAAGGCTATCCGTGATTAGAACCGTAAAATTGCCTTTTATATGTGATTGGTTGAGTATTTGATGATTTTGCTCGCATATTTATACGTTGGGTAAATAGCATAATGGTGGTGTTCTAGGATGAACACGCGGTCTGATGTCATTCTGTGATTAGACCATCTCAATGGACATGGGCAAAGGAGGGAGCTATGCCTGAATACCTGTGTGAGACTTGTACCGTAGCTTATTGCTTTGATGATTGTCATTCGTTGCTAGCAAAAAGAGAAATGATTGAAGTCGAAGAGTCACTTGACCGAAAAAAAGTAAGCGAAGATCCTGATCGGCTTGAACAAGACAGTATAGACGTTAGTTAGATATTAAAATGGCTAGGTACCAAAACGGATAGGTACCCAAAACAGATAGGTACTAAAACGGATAGGCATATTGTAGATTTTGATTCAGACATAAAAAATCCCTACGAGCTAAGTCATAAGCCAGTAGGGAGTTTAGATTAGTAGCAGTACTGTTCTCGCTTTCTCAAGCAAAGGGTATTACAAAAATTTTTAGAACAGTGTTATTTGACTATAACTTATTGATGAAAATCTATTTATCGTAAGTCTTGATTTCGCCTGATTTTACACGCGCAACAAATGATTGCAGTTCTTTCTTCACAACAGGCATCAAGAAGTACAGACCAAGAATGTTGAAGATAGACATCGCAAAGATAGCCGCATCAGAGAAGTCGATTACCGCACCAAATTGAATTGTGGCACCAATAACAACAAACACACAGAATATGACTTTGAAAATCAGCTCAGTTGTTTTGCCTTCACCGAATAGGTAAGTCCACGCCTTAAGACCGTAGTACGACCAAGAAATCATTGTCGAAAATGCAAACATGATTACTGCGAGAGCGAGTGTGTATTTGAACACTTCTGCAGTTTCAGTAAACGATGCAGCAGTAAGCGTTACACCCGTTAAACCAGTCCCATCATATGGACCTACGTTTAAGCCAGCGATAGTGATGACCAATGCCGTCATTGTACAAATGATTACCGTATCAACGAACGGTTCTAGTAGTGATACAAGACCTTCAGTGATTGGTTCTTTTGTTTTTACTGCTGAGTGAGCAATTGCTGCTGAACCTACACCCGCTTCGTTTGAGAACGTAGCACGTTTCAGGCCTTGGATTAAGGCGCCAATAAACCCACCAACCACACCTTCGCCGGTAAATGCACCTGTAAAGATTGCATTGAACGCAGGACCAACTTGATCAAGGTTAGAACCGATAACGATGAGAGCCATACCGATATACAGAGCAGCCATCCAAGGAACAACTTTTTCTGTTACAGAGGCAATAGAAGGCATACCGCCAACAATAACGGAAAATACTAAGGTAGCGAGTACAAGCCCTGTGATAACACCGTATTCACTCGGTACATCAAATGCGTAAGTTAACATTGCATGTGCTTGGTTAGCTTGGAACATGTTACCGCCGCCCAATGCGCCTAAAATACACATTAATGCAAAACCAATAGCAAGACCTTTACCTAGTCCACCAAGTCCTCTTTCGCTCAGGCCTTGGCTTAGGTAGTACATTGGACCACCCGAAACGACACCTGAAGGTAAGATAGTTCGGTATTTTACACCTAAAGTACACTCACAAAATTTAGACGCCATACCTAGAAGACCACACAAGATCATCCAGAATGTTGCACCCGGGCCACCAATCGCGAGTGCAGCACCTACACCTGCAATATTACCAAGCCCTACGGTTCCTGAAAGCGCGGTTGTTAACGCTTGAAAGTGAGATACTTCGCCATCCTCTTTGGAGTTAGGGTCGGTATACTTACCTTTGATAATGTCGATGGCCATGCCAACACGTTTAAATTGAACAAAGCCAAAATAAACAGTAAAGATAATCGCGGCGAGCAATAGCCAGCCAACAATGATTGGGAAGTTTGCTTCACCAAGTGGGACACTTTTAAATATTAATCCAACGAACCACCCTGTGTAGTCATTGAAAAAACCATCAACACTTTGGCTCAAGTTACTGATACTTTGGCTAAATGATCCTTCTTCTGCAAATGCACTGGAACTAAACAATAATATAAACCCAAAAAATAATTCACGTAAGTTTTTCATGGTTTTCCCTGTCTTTTTATTAAATTATGTTTGCTGCTGTTGTGTTTGTTTTCTATTTGTTTTTTACGTTTCAGTGACTCATCTATTTCACTCGACGGCAACATAAACGGCTGTAGCTAGGTCGAAAAACGAAATAAATATAAGTACTGATCTTGCTTTATATGGATATCCTTTTGGTATGTGAACCAATAAGACTATGGTATTCGGCCTACCAAGCCCTACTGATAATCCTATACATAAAAATAATACCCTCAAAGAAATTTTTACAATAAATTTACAATTGTTCGGGTTTTGTCATTGTTTTGGAATAAGTCGATGCTTTTTAGGTTGCAAAAGGCATATGCAGTGGCTGTTATAGCGACGGGCTAAGGTGAATTATAGTAGGGGAACACAGGGAAGTCGGCGAGTTTGAATATTCGATATGTGCTTGGGAAGCGTTTATACAATTGATGGCTTAAGATGGAATCAGGCGAGAGGGTATTAAAAAGGCCCTTTATCAGAGCCTTTTTAATGGTTTACGATGAACATGAACATGAACATGAGGTTTAGCGTTTAGAGACTAGTGCTACACAGCCCCAGTGATACGTTTACTCGATTTGTGGTAGAGCTTGAGCGCCAACAGCGAGCCCCATAAAGCGACTTGTCCCCATAGCAATGTCCATTGAGATGCCACTTCTTGCCAAGATGCACCCATCTGATTAAGCGCTAAGAAGCCTTGAATAGCTGGTGTGCTTGGGAATAATTGCGATAACAGTACTAGCCATTCAGGCATCATTTCAACAGGCCAGATAAAACCTGAAGAGAAGATCAGCGGCATTGAACTGATTAACACCACAACCGTGACTAACTCTCTTCTTGGCACTAGCTCACCAATAAAAATCCCGATCAAACAACTGGCCAATAAGAAGGGCAGCAGTAAGGTCAAAATTTGTGTCGTTGAGGCGAGTAAGTTTATTCCATACATCGAAAAGCTCGCGCCGAAGTAGTACATCGACAACAAGTAATAAATGCCAACTAAAGTACAGCAGCGAGCAAGCATCAGTTTTGCCGGAGAGGTTTTACTCCAGTAGCCAAAGGTGGATTGAGCGTTTTGGGTCGCCCCAACTAAACCAGAAGCCATGGCTAAGGTTTGTTGCAGGATCAACACAAAGACGGCTGGAACCACGTAATCGATGTATCCCATGCGGCTATTGAACGTTGGTTTTAGGTTCAAGCTAAACGCGCTGTAGCCTTTGGCTGCGGATTCTAAAGGCACTCCTTCTACTAACAAGTGACTGACCTTAACTTGTGCAGCTAACGTGCCACCGGCCTTGGCAAGCCCTTCAACAATGGTTCCGTACACTAAGAAGTAAGAAGCATCGCCGGCGTAAGAAAGCGTCGGGCTCTTACCGAGCAGCAAGTCTTTATAGAAGTCTTCTGGAATGACGAGGAACCCACCGATCTCTTGGTTAAGTACGGCTTGTTTTGCATCAGCGATGTTGGAGTCTCGACGTACCAACTCGATTTGAGAGGTGGCATCCACCATTCGTTCTAATTGGTAGCTGCTTTGACTCTTGTCCAAGTTTACTACCGAGGCTTTAAGCTGTTGAGGAACTTGGTGCGCGTAAGGCAATGGATACAAGAATGAATAGAAGACCACACCACCAAATACCGTAAGAAGTACAACAGGGTTACGCAGTACCGCTAACAGTTCTTGCTTGAGCAGTTGAGTAAAGCTCATCGTTTTACTCCTTGTGGTGCTGATTGTTCAGATTTCTCTTGCTGTGTTGAAGGTGTTGAAGGTGTTGAAGGTGTTGACGGCGTTGCTTTTGCAGATAGGGCTGCTTGGGCTGTTAGAGCCGTTTGTGCAGACAGATCCGATTGCGCCAAGTGTTTCTTAATCAACAACATCACCACGAAAGCAGGTATCGCATACCACAACATAGAGGAGAGGCTGATAAGCGACTGTGCCGCGCTCGCGCCATAACTTGATTGTGCTGTTTGTACTTCGATGTAATGACTCACGGGCAGTAAGCTTCTCCAGATTTGAGCTGCTGTGTTCATGTCGGTTACTGGAAAGGTAATACCCATGAACGCAAAGCTTGGTGCTGTAAAGGCGCCAGCGAAACTCATCGCCCTTGCTGGATCAAGCGTTAAGAAGAAAAACAAACAACCCATGATGATACAACTGATGACGGTAAGCAGTTGGGCGACGGTCAGTGCCACAAAACTGCCGTTAAACGGCCAGTCTAAGAGGACATAGAACCAAAAGCTAAACGCGATACCAAACATCAAAAACAAGACAAGGTAGGGCGTTAATGTTGATGCGAGTGACTTTATCGGGGCGTTGGATAACCAAGCATGAAGGCCACGAGCTCTAACGTTCGCCGTCAAAACCAATATCGTGCCCACCACAATCATGATCTGCCATAGTGCAGGAATAACCGCAGACACCAAGAACTGAGCATAACTGGTGTTCTTGTTGAACAGTGGCGTGATTTGGCTTTGAACGGTAACCGCTTGGCCTAACGCCGACTGTACTGTGGTATCACCGTGTGAAAGCTGTTTAACGACTTCAAGTTGTGCGTTAAAAGTCCCCTGAGCCTGCAGCAGAGCCGAGTTCACCAGTTTGCCGATCAAGATAAATTGACTGTTATAGAACACGGATACTTGCGGGTTTAACCCTAGGTAAATATCTCGGTCAAAGTGTCTAGGGATGACAACATAGCCATAGATATCGCGTTCAATCATCGCCTTAGCTGCTTCGCTAGCCGAGCTGTATTTCTGACTCACTTGCAGCGTCGGTGAAACATCAACTAAGCGCGTGAACTGTTGCGAAATTTGGCTGTGTTCAAGATCAACCACCGCAACGGGTAAATCACGGGCGATGCCTTGTGAGAAAATCAACCAAATACTGGCAGCAAGAAGCAAGGGTATCCAAGTTAGGCACGACAATAACCACTTGTCTTTGCGGACAATCGCCCACTGCCTAAGCAAGGTATTCTTCGCTCTATGATGCTCAGTTGATTGTGAGCCTGTAGATCGAGAGTTAGCAGACATAAGTCACCTAAAGTTCAACCACAAGGCTCATACCCATACGCAGTGTTTCGCTCGTGTCGATAGGGCGAGCTTCTACTTCAAACGTACGTAAATCGAAGCCTTGCGCAGCATCGGTTGAGCGCCAGGTTGCGAAATCACCCATTACGGCAATATGCGTCACTTTAAAGGTGAGCGATTTATCTAAAGCAGGGAGGTAAGCTTCAAACTGAGTGCCTTTCTCGAAATGTTTTAACATGTCTTCACGAACGTTGAGCACTGCCCAAGCGTCTTTCGTATCGATAACAGTTACGACAGGAAAGCCTTGTGGCGCTAGTTCACCACTGCTCAACAGTACTTGAGCGACTTCGCCGTTAAACCAACTGTAGATCTGAGTGTCTTTTGCGTAGGCTTCAACTTCTGCTACTGCACCTGCAGCCATTAGTGCTTTTTGAGCGGCAGCCACTTTGGTTTCGTCACGAACACCTTCTTGGGCTAGTTGGTACATTTGGAAGGCAGCACTTTCGGTGTATTTTGCGGCTTGCCATTGTGTTTTGGCTTCATCACGTTTTTGTTCTGCGACGACACCGTCGTTGTAAAGGTTGTTTACACGTTGGTAGGTCTTATCCATTAGATCGGCAGCTGCTTTTGCCTTCAGCCATTGGTCTTTTGCTGCTTGGATTTGTTGAGTCCGGGCGCCATTCTCTGCTTCTTGAGCCAATGCCCCAGCCGCTTTTTGACCTGCTTTTGCTTGTTCTAGTTTCGCGTCGATCTCAGGGCTAAGAAGAGAAAAGATTAATTCGCCTTTTTCAACAGCATCACCTTTACGTACAAACACCTGGTCAATGCGTCCAGGCACTTTGGATGAGATACTGTACTGCTGTGCGTCAATTTGGCCTTGCAGTTTAACGGGTTGTGGTTGATACGCTTGGTAAAAACTGTATCCGACCCAGCCAATAACACCGATACCAACTAAAGATAGAAGAAGGGGCTTAATAGGTTTCATGAATTATCCTTTTGACTGGCTATCGGTGTCTGTTTTTGAGTCGAAATCAGACGAAACAGAAGATGTTAAGTAACTTGAGTAAGCATTCATTTCGCTGGTTAGCGCCAAAAGCTTATTGAGAGAAATTAGGTATTTGAATCGCGCAGCAGATTGCTGTGTTTTGATGCTTGCAAGATATAGCTCTGCATCAACCACTTCTAGCGAGTTAGAAAGCCCTTGAGTGAAGGCTTTTTTACGGAGCAATAGGTTTTCTTGAGCCAAAGCCAAGCTTGAGTTCAGGCCTTGAACCTCTTCAATTGCTTGGTTTGCTTCAAGGTAAGTCTTCTGTACCAACACCGTTAAGTCTTGCTTGGCTTGAGACTTAAGGAATTGCACTTGTGATACTGCGCTGTGGGCGGCGGCGACTTTGTCTGAACGACCTGACGTATCAATCAACGGTACATTCACACCAATGCCGACCAACCAATCAGGTTTCATCTCACTGGCTAACGAATCATCTTCGTAAAGGTTGTAATCACCGTAAAGGTATACTTCTGGGTAGTACTTACCTTTTTCGGCCTTGATTAAGCTGCTTGCTTGTTTCTCTTTCGCATCAAGGATCTTCAAACCAGGGTAAGTCATCAATGTTTGATCAATAAAAACGTCCATATGTGGCAGGTTTCTATTGATGAAAAGTTGCTCTGAGGGTTCTACACTTTGGCTCTGACCAAGGATCTGAGTCAGCGCTAATTGAGCAATCTTGAGATCGTTCTGAGCTTTAGTACGCTCGACAACCGCTTTGTCTAATGAAGCATCCGCTTGCAGGCGTTCTACTCGTGCGATTTGTCCTTGTTGTTCAAGCTTGATGGCGAAATCACGATGTTGAGTTAGACCTGCTTCAACCGCTTGACGTGTTTTCACAACGTCTTCCGCCAAGATCACCGAGAAATAGTATTTACTTAAGTCTTCGTAGCGAGCCTGTCTTTCCATTAACAGTTGGCTTTGCGCTTCTTCACTTTTACCTTCTGCTGCGTTTTGCGCCGCGGTAATTCGACCGCCAGTAAAGATAGGCCAAATGGCTCGAATCGAAGAGCTAAAGATGTCTTGCTCGGTAATGGTTGAGGTGATGCCACCTAGTTGGCCTAATAAGGGCGCAAATGCTGGGTTTACACCACTTAAGCTGTCGCCAAATTGTTCGCCATTAATGGTCACATCACTATCAAGGTGAGTGTAATTTGCACCTAACGTAACAGAAGGGAGGTTAAGGCTTCCAGTTGCGTTTTGAAGATGTTGGTAACGCTCAACATTAGCTTGTTGAGCAGCAAGAGAGTTGTTGTTCTCTTGGAGTATTTGCCACGCTTCTGAAAAAGAGAGTGGGGCTGCATAGCTAGGCGAACTGATAGTACCGATAAGAATACTGGCAATTGCAAGGCATCGGAATTTCGGTTTGGTCATCGGAACTCATTACCAATTTAGAGTATTAACTCTAATGTTAACAGGGCGATCGTCGTTTGTCTTGAACAGATTGCTTCTATGAGCAGTAGGCTTCTTTAAATAGGTCGCTTCATATAAGCAGCTCGCTTCTATGGATAGATAACATCTATAAACAGATAGCACTTATTAACAGATAGCACCTATTAAACCAAAAGACTCACATTGGCAGAGAACGATACCACTCGTTAATTTAGTGTGAACAGGCTGAGTGGTATGGTGTCAGGGACAAACGACACGAAAAGAGCACGACAAAGCGTGCTCTTTAGGTTCAGTATAGAGATATTTGTTACAAAATGAAGGGATCTATTTGAAGCTTGGGCAATGGTGGTCGGCACGCCACACCAATTGTCGAGAACCTTGCATCGTTTGTAATAAATCTCTGCCTGACATTTGTGGGAAAGCTAACAACACTTTTAGGTCGAGTGGGGATCTCTCATCCTTCTCATATGCTCTGACATGAGTAAAAGTAGATTGCAAGTTATTGAACAGCATCGCCTTAGTAAGGCAAATTCCAAAATTATCGCGTTTCATTGCCTGGTTTCCTTTTCAACAATGTTTGTACGTTATGTTTTTAATCCTGTTTCTGTTGGACGTTGCCACTGATCTAAACTTCCTGCTCATCAATGTTTTATTATTGGGCGCTGATTTCATCAGTCACCTCTGAGTTGTCTGCTGGCCTATAGTGTAAATAGAGATGTATGAACGAGATTAGGTTGATAACCTGTTTGTTCAACAATCGTAGCGGCGAGCGTGCAACTTTTAGTTATAGATACGTCCAGTGAGCGAAGAGTTGTTGTCTTTTTGTTAACCGAAATTTCGATTTAAAGCACAGTCTGAAAATCATGACTTATGGCTTGGCAACAATAAACTTCTTCATATGCAACCATTATAATTGTATTTATTTTGAACAACCTAAAAAACACCTAAAACCTTAGTGATCTAGCTCAATATTTATTCGTTTATTTGTCTTTTTAAGCTAATCAGTTCTAAAAATAAACAGGTTTTCGAGCGGTATAACGTAAAGGAATATCAATTAATAATCTGGTCAATTATTTAGTTGAGTAACAGTCACAGATTCGTATAAGTAAAAAGGCCATTTGATTAACTTGGTGTTAACATTGTTCGCTAAGTACTAGGGACGGTTTTATATGAAATGGAGTAGCATCAGCTTCAGAAAAAGGTTGCTGATTATCATGACGGTAACTGGCCTCGTTGAACTTTTGATACTTTCAGCTGCAGGTTTTTCTTATATCAAACAATCTCAAGAACAAGAGATGGGTTTGAAAGCGCTAGGTGTTGCTGAATTTCTTTCTGAATCGCCACTTGTTACAAGTATTCTCAAAGAAAATGGCTCTTTAAATCCGGATGGCGTTCCCTACGTTTTATCTGAAGAGACCCAAGTTAAATTTCGCAACCTCACCCAGTTAATTGGTGCGGCGTTTATCGTTGTAGGTGATGACAAAGGTATCCGCTTGATCCACCCGTATGACGACAGGCTCGGTAAACCAATGCGGGGTGGCGACAATCAAAAAGCCCTCGTGTTAGGCGAGTCTTATGTGTCGACGGCTAAAGGATCGCTTGGTTTCTCTGTTCGTGGTAAGTCTGCCGTAAAAGATCTGCAGGGTGGTGTAATTGGAGTTGTATCTGTTGGTTACCTTTTGGATTCGCTGCAAGACAGAATCGAATCTTATTTAGCCTTCTTGATTGTGATGGCGCTGTTAGTGGTTGCGGTTAATGCAGTGATTTCAAGTTATGTCTCTCGTCGTTTTCAACGCGCTATCTTGGGATTTGAACCTGAAGAGATTGGTCGTTTGTACGTTGAGCTCGATGTGACCATGAGTACCGTGAAAGAAGGTATTTTAAGCATCGATAAAAACGGTATTTTACGTTCAATAAACAAAAGTGCGTGCGATATTTTATCGATAAACAGAGAACAATCAATTAACCAGCGTCTTTCCGATGTGCTGGCGGGCAGTGACTTGGAATTGCTGTTATCGACGGGAGAATCCGATCACGACGTTGAGTTGTTTCTCAACAATAAGCGAATTATTGCAAACCGCAGTCCGATTATTGTTGCTGGTGAAGTGGTTGGCGCGGTATCCAGTTTCCGTTTAAGAGACGAAATCAATGACTTAACGGATCAACTTTCTCAAACTAAAGAATACGCAGATTTGTTGCGCTCGCAAACGCATGAGCACCAGAACAAGCTCAATACGATTAGTGGCCTGATTCAGATGGGTGAGTTGGAATCGGTACAGCATTTGATTGGCCAAGAAACGGCTCATTATCAAAGCCTCATCGAGTTCTTAAGAGAAACGGTGAAAGATCCACTTATCGCCGGCATGCTGTTGGGGAAAACAGAGCGAGCGCGTGAGATCGGTCTGGAACTGAAAGTCGAAGAGGGTTCAAGGTTAGAAGCGTTACCAAGCCGATTAAATTCTGATGACGTTGTCACAATTCTTGGCAATCTGATTGATAACGCTTTCGATGCCACCATGATGGCGATTAAACAAGAAGGGCAGATTGTTCCAGCACGCCGCGTTATCGACGTGTCGATCAGTGATTTTGGCAATGAAGTTATTGTTGAAGTGGAAGACAAAGGATGTGGTTTGCCGAAACACTTGGCGACCGATGCGCTGACAGAAAAAGGTGTGTCTAGTAAGGCGAAGCAGAATCGCGGTGTCGGTTTGTATCTCATTAAGCAACTTGCTGACCGTTATCAAGGGCAGTTAGAAATGGTTGATAACCCAGGCTTTGGGTCACGCGTGACGGTGTACTTACCGAAAGAAGAACAATAATAATTGAGCACGGAGCGATCGAGAGAAGATCATCGTGACGAGAACATAATGGTTAAAGGAAGAACATAAATGAACGCAATCACGAGAGTCATGGTCATTGAAGATGATATTGCGATTGCAGAGCTGCACCATCGTTATTTAGAACAGATGGGTGGCTTTGATGTGGTTGGGATTGCGACCACACAGTCTGAAGCGTTGATGCAGTTAGATATCTTAAAGCCTGACTTGGTTTTATTGGATGTGTATCTGCCGGATGGGTGTGGACTTGATATTTTGAACCACGTTCGCGGCAGTAATCAGGGATGTGATGTGATCTTGATTACCGCAGCTCGTGACGTCGATACACTGCAACAAGCCATGCGCGGTGGGGTGGTGGATTATCTGCTTAAACCTGTGATGTATCCTCGCTTGGAAGCTGCGTTGAAAAAGTACCAATCACAACAACAAGAGTTTGAAAGTGCGTCGGATCTCAATCAAGGATTAGTAGATAAGATGCTACAAGCGAATGCCAAAGCCGATTCAGGCAAGCTATCAACGTTGCCTAAAGGAATCGATGGGGTAACGCTAGATAAAATCCGTGCGATATTTCAACAAACGGATGTGGACAATATCACTGCAGATGAAGCGGGTGAACGTATTGGAGCAAGCCGCACCACAGCCAGACGCTACCTAGAGTTTTTGATCACATCGGGTGAATTAGTCGCTGACTTAAATTATGGGACAGTCGGTCGCCCTGAGCGTTGCTACAACAAACCGAAAAGATAACATGAAGTCAAAAGACAGCTTTCATATTAAAGAGCTCAAAGGCAGTGCTTATATTAAAGTCAAAATGTAAAACCAGTTGAATAAACTGGTTTCATTTTACTTATCACCCCTCATATCCCACTCCGCCGACCAGATACCATTCTTTCTTGACTACAATGTTTGTGAATGCTGATTTGCTTCTGTTTCAGTCTTTGTTAACTCAACTATCGATTAGATTTTGTTCGAAACAAGTCAATATTTAATCGATTGCTTTCACAGTGGTTGATGTAAATCAAATAGTCATAGACAATACTGTCCCGAATAGAGGTGATAGTCTTCACCCTCGTTTACCAAACGCATTCTCAAGTGTAATAGGCACTCGCTATTGATGTAATAGCCAAGACCTATTATCTATTTTCGTATGTCGCTGATACCTTTGGCGAATACTAAAAACCTTGTTTTTATAGGAAAGATGATGGTAATACCTGAAAACAGCAGCATCGTTATTTTTGGTGCGTCGGGAGATCTAACTTATCGTAAGTTAATTCCTGCCTTGTACCACCTGTATGCTAGCAATCAACTACCTGAATCCTTTGCGATTCTTGGAGTGAGCCGTACTGAGTACAGCGATGAGTCTTACCGTGAGAAGCTGAAGAAGTCTCTTCAGGAAATGGAAAAAACTGAACCTGAGACGCTGAATGCATTTATTGAACATCTGCATTATCAAGCGATCAACACTTCAGATGTAGACGATTACGCTCGTTTAGCACAACGTCTAGACAAGCTTGAGCAAGACTACCAATTCGAAAACCACAATACATTGTTCTACTTGGCAACCCCGCCAAGCTTGTACGGTGTGATCCCAGCAAATCTTGCTGCGCATGGCCTGAACGACGAAAAGAACGGCTGGCGTCGTTTGATCATCGAGAAACCATTTGGTTACGACTTAGCATCAGCTCAAGCGTTAGATGAAGAGATCCATCATCACTTCCAAGAACACCAGATCTACCGTATCGACCATTACCTTGGTAAAGAGACGGTTCAAAACCTTCTAGTGCTTCGTTTCTCAAACGCGATGTTCGAACCACTGTGGAACCGTAACTTTATTGAATACGTTGAAATCACAGGTGCTGAGTTCCTTGGCGTTGAAGAGCGCGGCGGATACTACGACGGTTCTGGCGCAGTTCGTGACATGTTCCAAAATCACTTGCTACAAGTTCTGGCAATGGTTGGTATGGAGCCACCTGCTCAAATCAATGCCGATTCGATTCGTGATGAAGTGGTTAAAGTACTTCAGTGCCTGAAACCGCTAGAGGAAGGTGACTTACGTAAAGATCTAGTACTAGGTCAATACACAGCATCTGATGTTCGTGGTCAGCACTTGCCGGGTTACCGCGAAGAGCATGGTGTTGCTGATGATTCACGTACTGAGACGTACATTGGTCTTAAAGCACATATCAACAACTGGCGTTGGAATGGTGTTCCTTTCTACGTACGTACGGGTAAACGCTTACCAACTCGCGTAACTGAAATCGTGATTCACTTTAAGAACACACCACACCCAGTGTTTGGTCAAGATGCGCCAGAGAACAAGCTGATTATCCGTATCCAACCGGATGAAGGCATTCAGATGAGCTTTGGCTTGAAAGAGCCAGGAGCAGGCTTCAAGGCAAAAGAAGTGAAGATGAACTTCTCTTACTCTGACTTGCCTGAAACTCAAATGCTGACGGCTTATGAGCGTCTTCTTCTTGATGCGCTGAACGGTGATGCGACTCTGTTTGCACGTACCGATGCAGTAGAAGCATGCTGGAAATACGTTCAACCAATCTTAGACTTCAAGCAAGATCCTCAAGCACTGTTTGGCTATGCTTGTGGTACTTGGGGCCCGCAAGAAGCGGATGAACTTCTGCGACGTGATGGCCGCGCATGGCGTTTCCCATGCAAAAACTTAACAGACACGGATTACTGCGAACTATGATCAATCACAAGATCTTTGCAACGCCTGAACTGGTCGTTGAAAACCTAGCAAACGAAATGAAAGCTTACAGCGAGCAGGGCAAACCTGTTCACATTTCACTGTCTGGTGGCAGCACGCCAAAAATGCTTTTCAAGCTTTTAGCTCAAGCTCCATACGCGGAAGGTATTCAATGGAATAACCTTCACTTCTGGTGGGGCGACGAACGTTGCGTTGCACCTGATGATGCAGAAAGCAACTTCGGCGAAGCGAACGCGCTATTGTTTTCAAAACTAAGAGAATTTTCTCAAGTAAACTTTCCGGCAGAGAACATCCATCGCATCCGTGGTGAAGATGAGCCTAAAGCAGAAGCAGAGCGTTTCGCAAAAGAGATGGCAGACGTGATTCCAACTGAAAACGGCACGCCTGTATTCGATTGGATTCTGCTAGGTGTTGGCGCAGACGGCCACACAGCTTCACTATTCCCGGGTGTAACTGACTACCAAGATGAGAACCTATCTGTATTAGCTTCTCACCCAGAGTCGGGTCAGATCCGTGTTTCTAAAACAGCGAAAGTTTTAGAAGCAGCAAAACGAATCAGCTACCTAGTACTGGGTGCAGGTAAAGTTGAGATCGTTAAAGAAATTCATACAACTCCTGCTTCAGAACTGCCTTACCCGGCAGCGAAAATCCAGTCTAAAACTGGCGAAACAGAGTGGTTCCTAGATTCAAATGCAGCAAGTGCTATCGCATAAGTGCGAATAGCCGCAAGGAGATAAAATAATGAAAGGTGATATCGGTGTAATTGGCCTAGCAGTAATGGGTCAGAACCTTATCCTAAACATGAACGACCACGGCTTCAAAGTTGTGGCTCACAACCGTACTGCTGCTAAAGTAGACGAGTTTCTAGAAGGCCCGGCTAAAGGTACTAACATTGTTGGTGCTTACTCTCTAGAAGAGCTAGTTGAGAAACTAGAAGCGCCACGTAAAGTGATGCTTATGGTTCGTGCTGGTGACGTTGTAGATACGTTCATCGACAAACTTGTACCACTTCTAGACAAAGGCGACATCATCATTGATGGTGGTAACACTAACTTCCCAGACACAAACCGTCGTGTTGCTGCTCTTCGCGAGAAAGGCATCCACTTCATCGGTACGGGTGTTTCTGGTGGTGAAGAAGGCGCTCGTTTCGGTCCTTCTATCATGCCAGGCGGTTCTCCTGAAGCTTGGGAAGCGGTTAAGCCTATCTTCCAAGGCATCTCAGCGAAAACTGACGCGGGTGAGCCTTGTTGTGATTGGGTTGGTAACGACGGTGCTGGTCACTTCGTTAAGATGGTTCACAATGGCATCGAATACGGTGACATGCAGCTTATCACTGAAGCATACCAGTTCATGAAAGATGGCCTAGGTATGAACCACGACGAAATGCAGGCTGTATTTGCTGACTGGAACAAAACTGAGCTAGACAGCTACCTAGTAGAAATCACTGCTGACATCCTTGGCTACAAAGATGAAGACGGTGAAGCGCTAGTTGAGAAGATCCTAGACACTGCTGGCCAAAAAGGTACGGGTAAATGGACAGGCATCAATGCACTAGATATGGGTATCCCTCTGACTCTAATCACTGAGTCTGTATTCTCTCGTTGCCTGTCTGCACTTAAAGATCAACGTGTTGAAGCTGAGAAACTGTTTGGCAAAACTGTTGCTCCAGTTGAAGGCGACAAGCAAGAGTGGGTTGATGCAATCCGTCAGGCTCTACTTGCTTCTAAGATCATCTCTTACGCTCAAGGTTTCATGCTAATGCGTGAAGCGTCGAACGAAAACGGTTGGGATCTAAACTACGGTAACGTTGCACTTATGTGGCGTGGCGGTTGTATCATCCGTTCTGCATTCCTAGGCAATATTCGTGATGCTTACGAAGCGAACCCAGAGATCGCATTCCTAGGTTCAGATGCATACTTCAAAGGCATCCTAGATAACTGCATGGGCGCTTGGCGTAAAGTTGCAGCTAAGTCTATGGAATCAGGCATCCCAATGCCATGTATGACTTCTGCACTAACGTTCCTAGACGGCTACACTACCGCTCGTCTTCCTGCGAACCTTCTACAAGCTCAACGTGATTACTTCGGTGCTCACACTTACGAGCGTACTGACCGTCCACGTGGTGAGTTCTTCCACACAAACTGGACTGGTACAGGCGGCGACACTGCTTCTACAACTTACGACGTATAATCGTTAGTTAGGAGCAGTTAAGAACACGTTTGTTCTTTAAGCTGAAAACTAGAAAACAAAAGGATGCCAATTGGCATCCTTTTTTGTTGGTTTTTAGGTTTGGTTTGACGGTCAATGATCTGCGGCTTACTGTGAGCACTTAGAGCACTTAGCACATAACAGTTGCAGCAGCCTATAAGCTAATTTAGGCGGTCATAATATGTGGCTGAATTTCGTCGTTGTACTGCTCTCGAATCGACATGAAATGCTCTAGATTTTGCTTAAGCGCTGAAACGCATTCTGGATCAAACATAGAACCAGTGTGCGCCTCAATATAAGCCATTACGTCATTCAGTGACCAAGCGTGTTTGTAAGCTCTTTTGCTCATGAGTGCATCAAAGACATCCGCGAGTGTCACGATTCGCGCCTCTAGAGGGATCGCGTCTTGGCTTAGCCCGTCGGGTAATCCTCTGCCATCAAATCGCTCATGGTGGTGGCGAACAATATTCTTAATGAACTGTATTTCATCCATACACATTGAGCTGTGGTGAGAGAGGGCGACCACGTCATTAACCATCTCTTCACCATACAAGGTGTGATTGTTCATGATGGCTCTTTCTTCTTTGGTGAAGCTGCCAGTGCTGAATAACACGTTATCTGGGATCCGATATTTCCCTATGTCGTGAAAAGGGGCATATAACCGAATACGATGAATGAACTGATGAGTAATCTCATTGTTACTGTGTGATAAGGTGCGGGCCAGCTGTTCACTGTATTTCCCCATTCGTATTAGATGCTCTTTGGTTTCTGGATCGCGAGCGTGCCCCATGTTTAAGGCAATCGCTAATGATGATTGAAAGTGACGCTGTCGCTCAAACAGTTGAATGAACAAGCTAGAAATGACTTGAGTGAGATAAGCAATATCACATTGAATGTATTGCTGAGCAAAAAAACCGATTGATGAAGCGTTAATAAACACAAACCCAAGGTTACTTTCTTGGTAGTGAATAGGCGTCGTGTAACTGCTTTGGTGACCAAGTTTTAATAGATGTGAAACTTGTTTTGTCGGATGGGTAGAGGTGAGGTCGTCGATTATTCGAGTGTCTAGAGATTCAGCCATTCGAGACAGCTCAGATTCTGGTTTAAGTTCCTGCTCGATATAGCGATGTTCGGCTTCTTGGCAAAGGCTATCCGAAACAAAGTAATTCGAGGCTCTGTTTTCACTGCACAGTACGACTGAAAGCCGAGATAAGATGGGGTAATGTTCACGAGCGAGCCGGAAAAGGTCATCAACGATGGCGATAATGTCCTTATCTTGTGCGGCTACTCTGTTGAGCTGGGAGTAGTCAAACATATTGCAAGCCAACCTTTGTTTATATTTATATCAATAGCTTAGTCAGATCTTTATTATTTTTAGTATCGATAAAACCATAGCATTGCGTACTGATAAAGTGCAATGTCATCATTTAATAAATGGTTATTTCATAGCGTTACCATCATTTTTTGTTAACTTGAACTGCTGTGTTTTTCTTAATTAGAGAAGAGTATGCGATGTTGATGAAAGGAAGTGATGTGAATGAGAATCCGAGCGTTAAATGACCGTTTTGAAATTAAATCAAAAGATAAATAGGATAACGCACATGCTTTATGCCATCATAAAGGCATAAATAAGGGCAATGGATATAATGCCTAAGTGATTGAGCTAGAAACGGTCAGTGATGACGGTGTTCTAGAGTATATTCAAGGCCGTGAGCTGCCTTGAAAAAGGTAATGTTATGACTGAAGAAGAAAGAATCGAACTGCAACAAAACAACCCTCTACACGGCTTAAAGCTTGACATCATGATCACTGAGTTAGTGGATCATTATGGTTGGGAAATTTTGGATGCAGCAATGCGTATGAACTGCTTTAATACTAAGCCAACGGTAGTAAGTGCAGTTAAATATTTGAAGAAAACAGAATGGGCACGTGAAAAGGTTGAAAACTTCTACCTTTACCGTTTTAAGCGTATGCCTAAAGCTTCAGATATCGAGTATCAGATGCCCCCACGTTCACGTACATTCCGTCATGGACTAGAACCACGTGAGCCAATGGAATTGACAGTAGAGTCGATTCTTGCATCACAAGCTAAAGCGGCGTCTGCATTTAAAGAGCGCCGAGGCGGTAACGGCCGTAACTTTCGTCGTTAGATAGACGAAGTCTTGACTGCAAAATATAAAAGGAGCCTAAGCGCTCCTTTTTTAATGCGTATAACTTTTAAATACGTCTAAAGCTCATTGTTTTGAGCCTTAAGCTTCGTGGTTCTTTCTTTGATTCTTCCAAAGGTCAACAACATAGACAATGGCGCTGATCAGTAGGAATAGCGCTGACACAGAAAACAGAGCGGGCATTTTGAGAATCCACGCGAATGTGGCAGCAAGAAAAGCGACAAAGCAAATGAGTCGACTTGATGACATGACATGACCGAGTTTGATGTTCATAACGCCTCCTAATGAAGTCTCACTTTTGACAGGCGAATTATCTCACTTTCATTAAAATAAAGGCTAAAAAATAGTCTAAATTGTTATCAAATTTACTAATTGAAGGACTTGCTTCACATATTACGGCTTGGCTATTTTATAGTTCATAAAATAACCAGGGAGATGTTTGAGGTTGATTTGATACCTCTTCAATACTTAACGATTTGCGTTGTGTTTTGCGAATGAAAACCGTGATTACTGTAAGAAGTAGTTCGAATAAAACTTAGTTGGCATGGAACCTAGTTGGTATAAAAAAAGTAAGCGGTGATCAAAAAGCTAGCGACAATCACTGTGATACGAATGTACTGCTGTGGAATACGGCGAGAGATTTTTGCTGAATAATAACCTCCGACCAAGGTTCCGCATAAAACAGCTACTCCTGACGGCCAGTCTATCGAGCCATTGATGACGAAAAACACGATTGCCGCTAACGATGCACACGCAGAAACCAGCAGTTTGATGCCATTCATTACGTTGATGTTAGTGTAACCAGCCAGAGCCAAGTAACTCAATGTCACTATCCCCAAACCTGCATTAAAGTAACCACCATAAATACACACGATCAAAAGCAATACAGCTGAAAAGAATACCCCTGCGCTGGTGGCGTGTTTGTGTTTAGCCGTAACTTTTTTGAGCCATTTATTAAGCGTTCCGCCAAAGGTGAATAGAAGTGCTGCAAAAAGTAGTAACCAAGGAACGGATTGAGTAAATAAGGCTTCTGGTGTGTGCAATAGTAAAAACGCACCAATACCTCCACCAATGACACACAAAGCGATGACGAGCTTAAGTTGTTTTGTGCCTGATTGAATTTCGTGTCGAAGCGCGTAAGCACCACTGATATAACCCGCGCATGAAGCAAAGGTGTTGGTGGCGTTAGCGGCTATCGGAGGGACGCCAGCAAATAACAAAGCAGGGAAGGTGATGAAACTGCCGCCACCCGCGATGGAGTTAAGCACACCGCCAATCACCCCAGACAAGAATAGAATCAACCAATCCATAGTTTAAAAATCCAATGCGTTAAATGAATAATTACCTTACTTGATTTCGTTATGAATATCAGAGCTATGTGTTATGAAGGATCGAGTTTGTGAGTTTGCTACCAACTCGCTATTTAGCTTACCGCTGTTGTTATTGCGATTACTGCCGTTTCTGTTTCTGCTGCTGTTATTGCTGTTATTGCTGTCACTGCTATGGTTAAAAAAAGGAGCCAAGGCTCCTTTTTCGTTCTGCTGTCTTTGTTGAGTTTTAGACTTCTACCGGCTTTCTTCTAAAGCTTCTAAATAGCTTAACCAAGATTGGACTAGAAAGTACAAGTACAGCAAGAATGGTGAAGGTCATTGTAATCGGACGCTCCCACAAGAAGCTAAGTCCATTATCGCTGATCATCAATGCTCGTCTTAAGTTTTCTTCCATCAAACCACCGAGAATGAAACCTAACAACAACGGTGCTAGCGGGAAATTAGCCAACCTCAATGCGATAGCTGCCATCGCGACCAATAGCATGATGAAAACGTCCATGGTATTAAAGGAAACTAAGTAAACACCTGTAATAGAGAAGAACAATATCATTGGTAAAAGTACGGTTCTTGGTACCGCTAGTAACTTAGAAATGTACGGGATCAGCGGTAAGTTCAAAATAACCAATACGATGTTGCCGAAGTACATTGAAATAATCACTGACCAGAAAACATCAGGGTGTTCAACAAACAGACGCGGGCCAGGTTGAATACCGTAAGCGATCAACGCGCCGAGCATAATGGCTGTCGTACCAGAACCCGGAATACCAAGCGTTAACAGCGGTACAAATGACCCACTTGATGCTGCGTTATTGGCAGATTCCGGAGCCACTAAACCTCGGATACTGCCTTTACCAAATTCTTTTTGTTTGTCCTTTGGCGCTAAACTACGCTCCATACCGTAGCTTAAGAAAGCCGCGATGGTTGCGCCTGCACCGGGTAGAACACCAGTAAAGAAACCAAGGATTGAAGAACGAATTGAAACGGGAGCAACTTCTTTGAATTCTTCTTTGGTGATTTTCATGCTACCAATATCAGCCATCTTTTGGCTTTCTTCGCCGCTAGTGTCTTTTTCTGGTTTCAAAATGCCCATTAAAGTCTCACCTAAAGCGAATGTTGCCATTGCCAATAGTAAGAAGCTAAAGCCATCCATAAGGTCTGTTAAGCCAAATGTGAATCGCTCTACACCGACGCCTTTATCAATACCAACTGTTGAAAGCATTAGGCCAAGGATAGTCATCATCCATGCCTTAATGACTTGGCCGGGGCCTGCAAATGCGGCTACAGCCGATAACCCAAGTAACATTAGGGCGAAGTAGTCTGACGACTGGAAGCTCAAAGACACGCTTGCTAAGGCCGGTGCCGCAATCAACAACATAATGGCTGAAAGTGTACCGCCAGTAAACGATGAGTAAGCCGCCAATGCTAACGCTTTGCCTGCTTGTCCTTTCTGCGCCATTGGGTAGCCATCGAATGCGGTTACTACCGTTGAAGAACAACCTGGAGCGTTGATTAATATTGATGACGTCGAGCCACCAAATACCGCACCGTAATACACTCCAGCCATAAGAATAAGACCAGAAGAAGGATCTAAGCCGTAAGTAATCGGTATCATCAACGCAATGGCTGAAATAGGACCTAATCCCGGAAGCATCCCAATAAAGGTACCAACAAAACAGCCTACGATGACCATCATGATGTTCATTGGCATCACAGCGGTCGAAAGTCCTTGTAAAATTCCATCTAACATAATGTTATCCCTACCAAAGAGTGAAGATTAAACCAGGCTCTAGGTAGATATCTAAGCCTTGAGTTAATAGAAGAAAGAACGCGATAACGAATGGGAATGACGCGCCAAACAAAATAGATTTACGGCGTTCACCCAATAAGTAAAAGCCTGCGAGTAAGAAGAAGCTTGTTGCCAGAACAAACCCAAGGTAAGTAAGGCCAACTCCGTACAGTGCCATTAACACCAAGAACCCAATCAGTAGCTTCCAATCAAAGTCAGAGATTGCACCGCTTTCTTTGTCTACTTGCCCAGTAACGAGCAACAGCAGTGATAATCCAATACCCGCAAAGGTTAGAAGTGTTGGTAATGTGCGAGCCGTAAAAGGTTCATACTCGTCGCCAGGGAAAAGAGGAATGAGTGTGGTTTGGTAGCCATAGCAAAGGCACACGAGTAAAAAAATCATTGCCCCGACGCGATCGCGACATAACAAATATTCTTTACTTAAAAATTTGGTTGGTAGGTCCGACATATCCAACTCCGTTTGGGGTAATAAAGGAACGTAAAAAAGCCGTACATGAGCGAGTTAGTGAATAATGTCTGGGATCACTAACCTAAGGTAAGCGGATTACAATGCTTAATATTTAAGCCACTTGCTTCTCTAGTGATTAGACAAGTGTGAGTAATTCGATACGAGTAAACAAAGGAGTTTGAAGTTAACTCATGTACGGCGAAACAAGGAAAGAGTGAAGAGGGAATGGATAAGATACCCTCTTCGGTTATAGATTATTTCAAGAAACCAAGCTCACGCATTAGGTCGCCCATCTGTTTTTCTTGGTCTTCTAGGAAGGCGTAAAAATCTTTGTCAGCTTTGTAGTTGTCGATCCAACCGTTACGGTCACGAACCACTTGCCATTCATCAGTCTTGTACAATTTGCCAAGCGCTACATTCCACTCGTCGATTTTTGCTTGGCTAGTACCAGGAGCGGCGAAGAAACCACGCCAGTTAGCAAATACTGTTTCGTTGCCGTATTCAGTCAGTGTTGGGATATTAGGTGCAGCATCAAGACGCTTTGGCGCCGTTACAGCAAGCACTTTTACTTGGCCAGATTTAGACATTTCTAGGACTTCACCAAGGCCAGTAGAAAGAAGCTGTGTTTCGCCAGACAGTAGCGCTGCCATTGCTTTGCCGCCTGCATCATATGCGATGTAACGTACTTTCTTAGCGTCGAAACCCTCGCCTTTGAACGCCGCGGCTACCACAAGGTGATCCATACTGCCACGAGCTGAACCACCTGCGATTTTCACTTTACGTGGGTTGGTTTCGAACTCTTTTACTACATCTTCCCAAGTGTCGTACTTCGAATCAGCAGACGCCACGATTGCACCGTAGTCGGCAATAGTTGCTGCAACTGGTGTTAGGTCTCGGAAAGATTGTGGGAAGATACCTGTTAGTGAGCGAACAACGATAGGTGTTGAGTTCACCATCAACGTGTCTTCTTGGCGTTGAGCTGTTTCGATTAGGTGTGCAATGGCTTTACCGCCGCCGCCACCAGACAAGTTTTGGAAAGAGACATTTTCAACGATGTCTGATTTCACTAATACATCACCTGTGCCACGAGCCGTCATATCCCAACCGCCGCCAGCACCGCCAGGGATTAGGAAGTGGATTTTCTCTAGGTCAGCAGCAAAAGTGTTGAAAGAAAAGGTAGCTGCGATGATAGAAGCCGCAAGAGTAGGTTTCAGTGCCTTGAACATGGTTCACGTTCCTTATGTAGGGGATCTCTTCAATGGAGAGAAACTTATGTTTTATATCCAGCTGCTAAACACACGAGTAGGGCATTGCTTAGCAGATGAGGTTAAAGTTAACGATGTGTTAACTAATTGTCTTTAATGCGGCGATATTGAGGATAAAGAACATTGGGTGAATAAAGTTCATAAAGTTCACAGGGAGGTGTGAATGTCTCTATTGGTTGTTACACATAAAAAAGAGAGCCTCTGAGGCTCTCTTTAACGGTTTGAAAGTTAGAACAAATGCAGCCTGATCATGATGAATTAGCTAATGCTGAGCCTTTGAGCAGTTCAGTGGCGGTATCGAAGTCGAATTCTTCTAGTGCGTTTTCCAACCTCTTAAACTCAGAAGGTGTTAACCCAACCACGGCACCGTTTTCAAGGTTAAGAATGATGTTGAGTGCTTCTGTATCATCGTTGGCAACGGCTTCCAGCAATTGATGATACAACTTGGCGTTTGGCTGGTTAGGCGAGGAATCCGTGTTTGTCTTTTTCTCCTCCAAATCATTATGGGTTGGTTCTGACTGCGAGAGTGAGCTTGCGATCTGTTGGCTTAACGTGATCGTGGTTTTGATGACCTTCTCTTTTAAATCGGTATCAGTGAGTTCGGATTCCAGCTTTTCACATAGACGATGCAAGTCGCTAGCCCCGAGGTTACCAGCGACACCTTTGAGGGTATGTAAGTAACGTTGATGTGCACTGCTTGATAGTTCGGTATCTAAGGTGTTTTTATCAGAGTAGGCTTCGATAAATCGTTTTAAAAGCTTTATGTATAACTGATGATTGTTGCTAGCTCTCATTAACCCCATTTTGGTATTAAGACCGTCAATGACAGGTAACACCTTCGGCGCTTTCTCTGAACTGCTATCACCTTGTAGATTTGTGGTGGTGGACTCTTGTAACGAAACATTGAACTGTACTGGGTTAGAAGGTGAGATCCAGCTTGCTAAGGTCGCGAACATTGAGCCGACATCAATTGGTTTTGCGATAATGTCACTCATCCCGCAGTTGAGCGCCTTCTCTTTGTCTCGCTCCATCACATTTGCGGTCATCGCAATGATTGGGGTTTGTGTATCTTTTATTTCGTTACGAATATGCTGTGTTGCCTCGTAACCGTCCATGATTGGCATTTGGCAGTCCATCAATATGCCGTCGAAAGGTAAGTCATTAGTGATGGCTTGTTGATAAAGCTCGATTGCACGTTGGCCATTTTCAGCAATGGTGACTTTGATTTTTTGCCCCTCTAACAGTTCTGTCGCGAGCTCTTGGTTTATCTCGTTGTCTTCAACCAATAAGATGTTAGCGCCGGCTAATTGTTGAACGTTGGCGAGTTGATTTTGTTGTTCTAATTCGCTGCGAGATACGCGGTCTGAATCGAGCCCGTAAAGAGAGACGATTGAGTCATAGAGGTGGGAAGAGGTGATAGGCTTGTCCAAAATACTCGGGACCTCGAATCCTCTTTTGGTTATGGCTTCGGCTAATTCTTCTCGGCCATAAGCAGTCAGCATCATTATTTTCGGTTCTTTACTCAGCGATAAGCCGTGATTCAGTGCTTCCAATAGGTCAACACCATCGCGTTTGGGCATCTTCCAATCTGAAATAATAAGATCAAATGGCTTATTATCAGTGTCAGCGGTGTGCAGTTCAACTAAGGCTTCATCAACGGAGGCGCTTAATGTTGGAGTGAGCTTCAAGGATTCTAAGATATCACCGACGATCAAGCGTGCACTTGAGTTGTCATCAACCACTAAGACCTTCAAATGATTAATGGAGGTTGGAACGACTACTCGGTTTTGGGTAATTGAACGACTAACACGAGTGGAGATAGAGAATGAGAAGGTTGATCCTTTGCCAAGCTCTGTCGTCACTTGGATGTCTCCACCCATCAGTTGGCTGAGCTCTTTACTGATCGCTAAACCTAGCCCAGTACCGCCATATTTCCGAGTGGTAGAACTATCAGCTTGCGTGAATTTAGTGAATAGTTTGGCGGCTTGTTCTTGTGTCATACCAATACCGCTATCAGACACAGCGAATTTCAGTTTTATGTTGTCAGCGTGTCTTTCTTCAACGGATATTGAAATTTTAACTTCGCCTTTCTCGGTAAATTTGACGGCATTGTTACTGAGATTGATAAGGATTTGGCCGAGTCTTAAAGGGTCACCAATAAGGTTAGTTGGTACGTCTCTGTCTACTTGAATAAGCAGTTCTAAACCGCGTTCTGACGCTCGTAATCCGACTAAGTTAGTAATATTGTCTAGTACGTTCTCAAGGTGGAAATCGACGTTTTCGATGTCCAATTTACCCGCTTCAATTTTAGAGAAGTCTAGAATATCGTTGATTAGCCCCAATAGGGTGTCTGAAGAGAGTTTCACTTTATGGATGTAGTTACGCTGCGCTTTCGTAAGGTCTGTTTTCAAAGCTAGGTAGCTCATTCCAATGATAGCGTTCATCGGAGTTCTGATTTCATGACTCATGTTTGCAAGGAAATCGGACTTAGCTTGATTGGCAGCGTCAGCGTCATCACGAGCAACGGCTAGGCTGTACGCGAAAGCTTCTAAAGCTGAATGCGCTTTGTTGGCAAGCAAACCCATCAATAAAATAATGATAAAGAAAATCACACCACCGACGGCTAAATGGAAAGTTACACTAGATGAGTCTTTAACATTAACACTTTCAGTCAAGTGACGTTGGGAAACGAAATCTCGCAGTTCTAAGAAACTTTTATCCATCGCCTTAAGTAGCTGGTGGCCTCGCATTTGTGAATTAACTAATTCCGTAAATTGTGATTCATAGACACTGATATGGTTGTCAAAGGAGGTAGTTTTTACATCTGGCGCATACAAGGTAATCAGTCGTTGCGCATTATAAGCCTTGGATTGCATCTCATTAATAACGCGCGATACTTTGTCGGCGATGAGCTTCTGTTCCTTTGAATTTGCGAGCAGAAAATCTCGGTTGAATCGATTTGAACGACTTAGTAGCGTGCGAATTGCCAATAAGTCTTGCCCTATGAGCAATTGGGAAGAGAGTTCTGCTTGAGATTGAGAAACGAGATGATTCAGTTCCGCGACTTGGCTCTGTTTAGCTTGATAGAGTAATCCGACCGAACGAGAAAACTCAGAGCCACTAAGGGTGACTTGATTGATGAGCGAGGCTCTTAACTTTTTAGACGAAATCGGTACACCTTGAAGCTGAACTAAGTTGGTGTAATAACGATTTTTTGCCTTTTCGACAATCTCTAAAAGCTGTTGTCCTTTGTCATCTAAAATCTGATCGTGTAACTCGGTAATCAACTGTGAAGCCTTTTGCATCTCAATCTTGACCAGTGAGTAGGTCTTTAGGTTACCATCGAGTAAATACTCTTTTTCGAGGTTTTGTATATTAACCGCGAGAGTGGTGAGTTGACTGGTTTTTAAGGTAATGTTGGTGAGTTCTTCACTGGTTAATCGTAATCCTCGAATGTTTTGACTGTTTTGATTAATGGCTTGATTATGCAGATCCCTCATCTCTCGTAATAGCTCTGTCGCGGCATTGGAACGCTCATCCATAAGTGTTCGAGTCGATTGATTCAATTCGACAATGTCGACATATTGCTTGAATTGAATCAAATAATCCGTGAGTAAATTGATAGGAAGTGATGCTGCATATTGATCGGCATAATCATTAGCTAGACTTACGGTTTGTTCTGCTTCTTGATCAAAACTAGAGACGACTTGTTCGTTGTAGTCGTTACTGAAAGACAGCTCATAAACACGCAGTTTATCGAGTGAGGTCAGCACACGAGTACTGGAAGCGTATTCTTCAACGCCGATGAAGCGGTTATTGAGGTTGATCCAAGCGCCGACTGCGACGGAAAACACAACGATAGCCGCTACGAGAAAAGAGACTAAGATTATTTTCGAATCGTTAGCAAATCTTGAAACAGTATTCATAAAATACCTGTATTTATATAGTACCAGCGAACTTAGTTTTCTGGTTCATCAGTAAAAGAGTCTTTGATCGCTAACATCTCGTCGAGCTTACTAATGAAGATTGGCACTAAATTAGGATCAAAATGATGGCCGGCTTGTTCTTGAATAAGCTCAATTGCTTTTTGAATAGGCCAAGCTTCTTTGTAAGGGCGTTCGCTGGTCAGTGCGTCGAATACGTCGGCAATCGCGACAATTCGTGCGCTGAGTGGGATATCGTCGCCGGAGAGTTTGTGAGGGTAGCCGCTGCCATCCCATTTCTCGTGGTGGTAAAGGGCGATCTCTTGAGCAAGCTTCAGCAATTTGGAGTCGTTACTTCCAATAATGTCTCCGCCAATAGTGACGTGCGTTTGCATTATTGCCCATTCATCTGCATCAAGTTTACCGGGCTTACCTAATATGCAGTCGGGGATACCGATTTTACCAATGTCGTGCATTGGTGCCGCTTGAAAGAGAAGCTCAACCCATTCTTCATTTACGTCTAACTGTTGGGCAAGAATTTTAGAATAGTAGCTCATTCGAACGACGTGCATTCCCGTTTCATTGTCTTTGTACTCTGCTGCACGACCGAGTTTGCGGATAATCTCAAGTCGGCTCATAGCCAATGCTTCGGTTCTCTGCCTTACTTTACGAGACAGCGCCAAGTTTTGGTCATAGAGAGAAATATGAGTAACCACACGCGCTTTAACGATAGGTGGACTGACAGGCTTGGTTATGTAGTCCACCGCACCTAATTCAAAACCTCGTTGCTCATCGACCACGTCGGTTTTGGCGGTAACAAAGATAACGGGGATATCGGACGTGACTGGGTCACTTTTAAGTCGGTGGCAAACTTCATAGCCGTCCATTTCAGGCATCATGATGTCGAGAAGAATGAGGTGAGGTTTTGGTGAGGAGGAAGCTATCTTTAACGCTTTTTCGCCTGATGTAGCCGCTTTGATCCTAAAGTCGTCGTTAAGGATCCCCGAGAGAGTGTGGATGTTGTCTGGGATATCATCAACAACCAAAATAATGGGTTTATCTGTCGTAATTTGATTCATTTTTCGTCCCTAAAAAATTTAATCAGATTGCTATGTTCTATGCTAATAAAGCGTAGTGGAATTTGGTGGAAACGCATGATTTCAGGAGAGTTAATTGTTGGTTTTGGAATCTAAAAGGAATAAATGATGAACCTTTATATGAATAGATATTTTATATGTTAACCTTTATTTAACAAAGAATAACTGCATAGATTGTGCAGCAGTGCGATCAGGGTTGAATTGTCCAGGGTTTAGTTCGCTAAGACCGAATGATTCAGAGGGACTTAGTCGTTCAAGTTACTTTCAAACCTATCGTGGGCTTGTTACAGGGAGAACGTACGATGCCGAATACAGGGCTAACCATCATTCAGAAAGATATGCTATCGCTTTTTGCGAATGCTGATTTGGTGGGTGTTACTAAAGTAGACAAAGTTAAGATTGCGGTTGCAGCTGCCACCGAAGTAGACAGCTTTACGGGCACCATTACCGAGGCTGTGACAGGGAGTGGAACAAGCCTTGCTGGTATGATTGAAAACATAACTGAGCAGATAAAAGAAAAATTCCTCGATTATGCAAAGAGCATTACCAGCATAGCGATGGATGATATTAAAGCTCAGATATTGAGCATGATTCCAAGCTTGGTAAAACGGATATTTGCTGATTTGGCGCCAGCGATTGATGACATTAAAGAAGCGGCCACTCGAATCTATTCGGCTCTAAGCAAAGCGGTTAACAACCACAAAACTCGCCATTTGAGCTCTATGACAACCACTCGTGTTGGTGCTGACGTGATTGATAAAATCCGTGGTGAGATTCGTGCTGTTGCCATCGAAGATTCAATGATTGCACTGGCTCATGGCGGAGTCATTGCGATTAATCTAGCCAGCTCAGGTATTGGTGCCACCGTAACCAGCATCGTTAAAGCCGTCCTTTCTATCTTTAATTTTTTCCGTGGTTTATACGACAAGTGGGTAATGGAAAGAAAGTTTCGCAAGTTTAAGCAAGAGTGCGTGATGCTAAATCAAAAGCGAGACGTTATCGGTGCGAATTTCTTCAGAGATTGGTTCAAAATGAAGTTGGAGGAAATTCCTGTGATTGCTTCTTATATGGTTTGTATGCCTTGCTACAGTTCACCATATAACTTCCTTTCAATTACCGATATAACGCCACCACCGCCGAATATGAGGACTCGCTTAACTCGAAGAATTAAGCGTAAGTTTGGTCGTAAGGTGAATACCGATCCTTCAGTGATCAAGTTATCTTTCCAGAAATCGACTTTGAGTGCTTATGCCACATTGCAAGAAGAAGCCAAGGCGTTTATTGCCAATAGCGAAATAGCGCTTGAGAGTAATAAACTTGGTGTGAAACAGGCGTTAAATGCCGCGCGCGGTGAACCGAACTTTATTCCGGGAACGGATGAGAAGGCCTTTACCAAAGCAGTAAGAAAACAGCAGGTTAAAAACCTACTCAATGGCACCACTATCAAAGAGAGCGTAAAAGAAAGTCTCTCCCCAAAAGCGTTGGCTTCAACCGTTGCTGGCGGGTTGGAGTCACTGTTAGTACCTGAATAACAAAACTTATTGAATAACAAAGTGACTAGAATAAAGTGCAACTTGAATCACTCAGGTTATCTAGTTCGTAATATAGGCTAATTGGCTAAAAGCGAGCAAAAAGCGGATGATCGATCATCCGCTTTTTCGTTGCCTACAGATACGATATGGCCGATTTATCTGTGCTGTTTTAATAGAACCTGATATCGACTGGGTAGGGCTGCGTCATCTAAAAATTCTTCTAACATAACCGCGACAGCGAACCAATCGTCAAGCTTGCTTGTGACTGACTGTGCCCTTGAGTATCGAGGCGTGTAGCTATCAAAGCGAAGCTGTGCGCGTTCAATGCCAATGTTAGTAGCAGATCCAAAGTCGATGAGTTGAGCTTGTCCTTGTGGGTTGAACACGATGTTGGATGGCTTAATATCACCATGAATGAAGCCTAAGGTGTGGATTTGGTTAATTGTAGCTTCTAAAGCGTTAAGCCAGTGTGAGGGTAAACATTCCGTTAAATTTGAATCTGCTTGTATTTCTAGCAGTGTTTTACCATTCATGTAAGAAAGAACTAAGCAGTCACTCTTGTGGCTAGAAAAATAATCACAATAGTTCGACCAGATATCTTTTGTATTGAAACCGGTATTGAAATTGGTATTTGAATACAGAAACTCAGCTTCTTGTTTTAGAAAGTGACGGTGTTTTAGCTCTTGAGCGTATTTAATGGTCACCAGTCCCCAACTAGAGTGCTGGGCTCGGAAAACCCGTGAACTTAAACGAACGAGGTTAGTGTATCCATGAGCTTTGAACACTAGCAGAAGCTTTTCATCGTTCAAACCCCTTTTTTTTGAAGAGGCATCATCTTCGTAAGGTTGAGCTCGCCTTGATGTGCAAGGCGAGCTGTTTGAAAGTGTGTTATTAGATACCACTTGGTAGCGAGAATCCAGAGAAGAAGCCGGGAACAAATGGGTTCGATTGGCCTTGAGTTTTGATGGTCAGCTTCACTTTGCTATCACCGTATACAAACTCAACTTGAGTATCTTGAGCAGAGGTAAAATTCACGTTTGGCTCAAACAAGCGGAACCAACTCCATGTCCCTTTTACGGTGTTCTGGCCAATTGTAGAATCCTGAGCATTAAGCTGAATGCCTAGCTTCTCGATAAACTTCGCGTCACCTTGCCATGATTGTTGGCTCCATAGTGTTGGGCCATGACGATAGGTAAAGATAGGCTTATCTGAAATGATCGAAAACTCCGTGATGTTTGGCGTCATATCGACGGCCTTCAGTTGGAAATTGATCAGAATGTTCGATGGATCCGCTAAGAATAGGGCGTTCTTTATATCAGCGGCCTTATCAATCATTGTCCAAACTTCAGGTGTAATGGATAACCCTGTACCTGGTAGTAACCCCGGTAAGTAGGGGGCTTCGTCACTGTTTTTGATAAATCCATTTAGACGAGTTTGAGAGAATTTATCGACGATGCCATTAGTAACGAAGAAGGCTTTAACATCCGCGACACTCACGTCTGATTTAGATTTTCGGTTGAACGGATAAAACGAAGCCAATCGCTGTTGGTAAGGTTGATACACTTCTTTCGACCACGCTGTATTCAGGTAGTCGTGAGCCAGTGACATCACCGTTTCATTACTCTGGTGTACCACCTTATTAATTAGCTCTTCAGCGACCGCTAAATGATTGTTGGAGAGGCTTGATAGTGACGCAATCGGATTACCAGCTTGCAACGTCACAGACAGTGTTTCAAAGGCGACCTTTTGTGGCTCTTTGGTCTCGTAAAACTTGTCTCCCCATTTTTTAGCATTAATAAAGGCTGTCAGTAGGTTGTCGATGGGCTTCTTACCTTGGTCATTGGCAGAAACCTGTTTTTTGTATGCTTGGAAACTAAGAGATATCTGACGAGCGGATTCCTTTTTATCAGGATCTTGAATCGGCATGCTTGCAGGATCTTGTTCCTTGTCATCCTTGGCTGGTATCTCTAGTTCTACATAGGTGTACTTAGCTATCGTCGAGTACAAACTGACTAGTGGATTATTACTGGCTTCCGACAGGCTCGTTAACGTATTTTTTAATTGCGTAGGATCGGCCACTTCTTTGACTTCGACATTACGGACCAAATCACGCCAATAGTTAATGTAATCATTCTGGTAGGTTTGCTTCAACTCTCGGCTGATTCGATGAAGCTCCAGCGCGCTAGGATAAGCTCCGGCAACCCCCTCATAAGACTGCAATGCCGATCTTAGAGTCGGAGAGTTGACTGATAAATCGAGCTCGTTAAATCCCGTTGGCGTATAGATATAAGGAACTAAGTAGCCAGCGTAACTTGGCGAAAATTGAAGTACTGAACCAAAGTTATCACCTAATTCACCACGAATATCGACGCGCTTTGCATAGGTAGTAGAACTTTGGATATGTTCGTACAACAAGGTTTCAATACCTGTCTGTGTGATGACTTTCTTGGCTAGGCTCTCTAAATCATGGTTCGATTTTATTGGCGTCAGGTTACGTGCAAAGATGTCATTCAATAGTACTTCTAGCTGAGCAATGTTGACGCTATCTGCCTCTCCTTGGTCTTGCAGCGTACGAACGTAGTAGTTTTTAAGCTCTTGGACATTGGTTCTGTCTTTGCTGAAAAGTAAACGGTAGTTATTAAGCAGAGACAGCGTTTGAGATTGGTCTTCAAGGTTTACGTACACAAACAAGTCTTTCTCGATCGTATTTTCCATCGAAGGGATAAGCACCTGTTGTAGCTCCGTGAAATAGGCTTCTTCGACTTCTTCCTTGATGCTAGGGTTTGGCATAAACGACAGGCTATACCAAGGCTCGGGCTGCTTGTAGAGGTTATAGATTCGCTGCAGTGAGAACAGATTCGGAATGTTATCTGCCATGTTTTCAATATCATAAGGAGAGGCAGATATCGCTTCTTTGTAGCGCTCTAGCATTATATCAGCTTTGGTTTCACGTTGATTTTGGAAATCAAAATCGAACTTAATCACCAATAACACCGCTGCGAGTAAACCAATCCAAGAGAGTGTGAACAGAACTTGGTTAACCAACAAGGTGTTCTCTTTACGCTTGTTTACGCCGACCAGTTCGTGTTCCGATAGGATCACGTGTGTCATGAGGTATTGGGCAAACAAAGTCTGATTAACAGGGATTTGCTCGTTCTGTTGGTAATGCTCGTGTCCTACAGAATAAGAGACCGCACTCGCCAGCAAGTCTGATTGCGAAGAGCTTTGGCCGTCATGAGTGAAATAGAAGCCTCTGAACTGCAGTGCGTCACTGAGTTGCTCACCTCGATACAATCGATTGAGGAACAGCCAAAGATTTTGTTTCAATAGTCCAAACTGGAAAGGAGCACTGGCAATAGAGTTTCGATAATCTTGATTCAATTGACCTGCCAGTGCATTGCTCATGTTCGCAATCAATTCACTGATTAAATGATCGTATTCATTATTGAACCAGTTCGCATCGATGCCACCGTGTGCTGAATAAGGAGCTGTGGCACCGAATACTTCATCTCTTTTCGACTCATCAAAAGCAGAGAAGAACTGACAAAAGTCGCTGATGCTGCCCATGTTCGAGATGATGTTATAAATCGGTAGGCTGACCCCAAAAGCTTGATTGAACGTCTTGATTGTCGATTTAAGCTCGTCAGCCTGTTGTGTTATCTGTTCGTTATTTTCCAGTAGTGACGATACGTCAGTGGTAAGCAACAAGCCATTAGCTGCTTGTCTCGGGCGCCATGCGGTTAGAGACTGACTGAGTGTTTTTAGATATTCAGGATGTTGGTCTTCCCCCATACTCACCGACACTAAAATAGAGTGCTCGCTTACCCAAAATAGAACAGGGAATTCAATGTCATTACCGAAGTCGTCAAGCTTATAGGCTTCGTAACCCATTTGAGTGATGATGCTTTTGTCTTTGTTCGGGTTTTGACTCAGTAGTAAATAGATCGGTTGGTCGTAGCGGCTAGTTAAGCGAGTTTTACGTTTCTGCCCGCTGATCATCCGTTTAAAATGATTTGCTAATTGCTTTTGTCTTTTCTGAATCAGTTCTTTGTCTAAAGACTCTTCTTGTGATTTTGCGCTGCGTTTAATGACCACCCAATAGCAAATGAAGCCGATAAGCGTAGAGATAATGGCGATAGTCGTCAGCGCCCACACCAAATAAGCATTGAGTGGTGTTAATAGAATAATGCTAGAGGCGACGGTAAAAAAGGCGACAGAGGCTAGGGCTGAGATGCCCACTGTTTTCTTAACGTTGCCTGACTTGTTTGATTTGGCATCCGGCATAATCAGTTAGACTCTTCCTTGTTTAAGTCATGTGCAGAAGTGCGAACAATAATGGCGTTTATTTGGTCACTTTCTACGTACCAAGCTTTGGTTGTTCTCGCTTCTTCTGAGGTGTTGGCTCTTAATATCACTCGATAGTATTTCTTGTAAGGTGAGATTATTGGTTCATAAGCTGACGGAGATAGGTTATTGATGAAAGCTTGGGCATTTTTCTTACTTGAGAACGTTGCGAGTTGAACCAACCAATTAGCTGAACTTGGCGTGAAGTTAGTCGTTTTTGAGGCTTCTACTGCGTCAGCTTTACTCGCGTGACGAGGAGGGTTTTCTAAGTCGTTATCTTGGCTGATGAAGACAATGTCTTTGATTTCTCCAGAGAGAACGTAGCGTTCGCTAAAGTTCGGTAAAAAGGTGAAATCACGAGATCGTTGTGCGTGGGTCTTGTTGTACCAGAACTCTGTTAAGCCAATACTGGTTGCTATCAAACAAAAGAAAAACAAGCTAGTAATGAAGTAACGTTTACGTCTTGTTGGTTTTCTTACGTCAGGTAGCTTTACCTTAGTGTGGCAGTGAACGCCACTGGCGGTGCGATATTGGCTGATGGTTTGTTCTAGTTGATGGACGAATGCCTTTAACTGTTCAGCACCTCCTTCACGATATTGGCCTTTGAATCCAATATTGATAAAGAGGTAGATGATCTCCAGAAGATCAATCAGTTTGTGTGGCTGTCTTGCTGCTTTTTCAGCAACAGAGAAGAAAAGTTCACCACCATTACGCATGCCAAACAGTTCACTCAGCAGAGTTTTGTTTTCCCAGCCGCGTTGCTCTCCCCATTCGGTGTAGATGATGAATTCATCAATGACTACAGCGTACAAAAAGCAAAGTTTATCGATAACGGCAATAGGGTAGGTAAGTTCGGTTGCTTGAGCCTTTATGTCGTTAATGCCCTGAATAAACTGCTCACGGAAAACGGCTAAATCGTCAGGTTCAGACAGCGTTGAGATTTTGAGTGTTTTAGTAAGTAAATCACTACTGATGTTGATCAGCTGATTTTCTGCTTTATCAAAGTGACGCAGAAACTCTTCTTGGGTGCTGGTGGAATGCACCCCGACTAATTTAGAGAAAGCTTGGTCTGACTCTGTATTCGCAGAGCCTTTGGATGCTTTATCTATGACCAGCGTTTCTTCGTCTAAATAATCCATGGCCATTATCTCAACGCGTAAAGAACAACTTCGAGAGCGGGTATGCGAGCATCGACGTGCAGCGCAATCGCATCACGCGTATCAAGCATATCCAACCAATTCCGGTCTTTGGTGTCGACTTCAAAATAAGCGACACCTTGCATCGGTTTGAGCTCACTCGGTGCGATAGGTAAAGGCGTTAATGAAATACCAGACAGCGAACTTCTCACTAACTCAACAATCTTGTTGTTACTGCTTAACTTGGCCGAAATTGGGAACAGCTCATTTAGCTCTGTACTGCTGATATCGGACTTAACACTTAGAACGAAACGTCGGTTATAAACGCTGCTAGGGTCTTTAATCAACGTGCGAAGTAAACGGCGTTTCTCAAACAGTGAAATATCCCACTTGAACTCGATAACCGAGTCTTGTTGAACCAGCGTCAGTAAGTTTCTTAGGCTCGAAAACAGTGGGTTAAAGTTGTCATAGAGCTTGTCATATTTTAAAGGCTGGCACTCATCTGGAATCGCTGGTGTTAACGCCATGACTTGAGCCTGGAACTGTTTCAACTTTGAATACAATTCGTGAGTTGGGTATTTAGTGTTACTGATGGTTAATTCAAACCACGGTAGCCAGGTGTTGAGAGTCTGAAGCCACAAGAAATCTTGCATCATCGACTGAGGACTCTTTTGACCTTGGCCAGCCTCGATGCGTTTAAGAAGGTTTTGAGCTCGGTTACTTACCAACGCATGAATTTCTTTGACTCGTTCACTAAGCAGTGTTGAAGCGCCGTAATGTAAGCAGGCAGGGATAAAGGCTCTATCGAGCATGACTTCATCAGAATCACTAATTTCTAAAATTTTAGCGACGGGAATTAGGGTAAAACCAGACGTGTCTTCTCCAGCGAATTTGAGGCCGATATTAAGCTGAGCGACATCAACTTCAACACTGGCATTTTCAGAGGTAGAAGTATCGAATACATTGATTGAACGGGTGAGGTAACGGCTTTGTTCCTGGCCATCTTCGCTGTAATCATTGTTGCCTTGTAAGGAGATTGGCAGAGCAAGATAAACGATGGTTTCAATGGTGCCTTGAGGAATGTCGACTACGATTTCTTGCTTGAGATTGAATTGGGTTCCATCGGGGAACACACCAGAACAGCTTGGAATAGACAGCTTGCCGATCTTCAATAAATCGTGGTTAAGCACTAACTCGGTGATGCCGAAGAAAGGGGCAAAACCGGCCAGTGTTTCGATATTCTGACGAATGTAGTTTTGCACATAGCGGTCTTGCTGCTGAAAGTGCTGAGGTGCAATAAACATCCCTTCTTGCCAAACTACTTTTTTGAAAGCGTCCACGTAAAATCCTTTTCTATTATTTTTATATCTTGGCTTTTTTATTAAAAGATTTGCCACCAGCTGGAGTCAGGCTGTATCACGGCTAACTCTGCTTTCTTCCCTGTAATCGTTAACTCTAAGGTTTGTTCTGGATCGGAAGGCATCATCAAAACGGTCTTGGTTGTGCCATTTTGGTAATCAGCGAATTCGACCAGTGCTGCAATGTATTGAGTATTTTTATTGATATCTAACGTCAGTTTTTGTTCTGAGTTCGGCAGTACAATCGGTAGCACTTGTTTTGAAACTAAGTTGGCTGCCAATAACTGTAGGTCATTGTTGTATAAATCAATAAACGGCAGTTGCTTAAACAGTTGTTGATCCGTCAATTGGTAAAGCCTAACCACAACAGGATTGGCTTGGTCGTCGTTGTATTGGTTGACTGTCGCATCTGCTTTAACGGTCAACGAGTATTGAGTGACAACAGGAGCAGGTTCCGATGAAGAACATGCAGTGATCAGTAAACAAAGCGATAAGAGTATGAGACGTTTCATTCTCTCTCCTCACTTTGCTTTTGCATATTCTCCATAAACAGCGCTTTGAACTGACGTCTAAATTCTCCGTTGTCTTGGCGGTGTTGGAAGTGCTTTCTGTAGATCTTCCAATATTTCTTATCTTTGTTGGCAAAAATGCCGCTACTCACGTATTCACTAAACTGGTTCTCAAGCTGCTTTGGTGCAAATTCATTTAAGAACTGATCAACCGTCTGTTCTAATGCGTCGAACAGCGCTTTTTGTTGTAGCTGTGGGTTCTGTAAGTACTGTTGATTCTTCTCAGTTAACGTAATGAGTTTGTCGATCGACTCTTCAATACGGGTGTTGTTATCAACATTAACGGGTAAGTACTCTAACTCAGCAGGAGACAGGGAGTTACTATCGCGATGAGCAATTTCGTCGACTTCAATGTTGGGTACGACTTTGTCTTCGTCTAAGTCTTCAAAAGGATCAGATGAGAAGGGGTCGTCACTCAACACATTCTTCGAAGAGAAGTTTGAGGTTTTCTTAACTGTCGTGACTTGTGGTGCGTCATCTAAAAAATCCGTGTCGCTGTCATCCAATTTTAAGTTGAAAGGTTCTATAAAAGTTTCATCCTGTGTGGTGTTATTGACCGCGTTCATTTTCGGGTTACTCAACAGGCTCACTAGTAGTGTGTAGCTACCCAGTTTGATGATGTCACCATCGGTAATGACGTACTCTTTCTCTTTTGCCAACGATTTGTCGTTCAACGACACCCCATTGTTACTGATGTCTTTAATTACGTAACCACGATCTGTAGGGTAAAGCTGGCAGTGAGTTCTTGAGATCCATTTAGTTTGATCGGGTAGCGCAATATCACATGATGGAGAACGACCCAAGCTTCCGCCACTTTCGGGCAGATACGTTACTCTAGAGGAAACGATCTCTTCAGCAGGTACAGAAATCATGTGGACACTGATGGACAATGGCTACTCCTTGCACTTGGATATGGCTGAGTTAAAACTGTCTAAGAAACCTGAGTAGGTTTTAAGGAATCGATTCGAGAAGTAGACCCCCATATCCTTGGTATCTAAGTTCGTCGAATTGAAGTAATCGAGTGGTAAAGAGGCTTTGTCCAACTCTCTTTTAAAGACCAACTCATCCTCTAAAACAACATCAATTTCCCTTTGTTTTAAAAGTCTTAGTAATACTTTAGCATCTCGTGGCTGCTTAACGACGTTAAATCCATTACGTTTTAACCAAAACCATTTGTTTGAGCCAAATTTGGCAGAAAAGTTAAGGTTTAACTTTGACAATTCATCAACCTTCGGCTCCACTCCGGGGCCAAAATACCAATTCAAGGTTTGTTTTGCGATAGGTGCCGAGAGCGTTGCGTATTCATCACGTTCTGAGGTTTGGGTTGCAACGAAGAAACCGTGTTGGCTGCCACTATGAACACGCAATTGTGCATCAGACCAAGTGGTCATCGTAAGTTGGTAAGGTTGTCCCATCATGCTTAACGCGCATTTAACCTTGTCTAATACGATGCCTTGCATCGAAGCGTTTTCATAGGTTTGGTACGGCGGCCAATCTTGTGTGGTCAGCATTAGGCGAGATGGCCCAATTTTCACTTGAGCAGAAGCACTCATCGACCAAAACGTCGAGATGAGTAGGGCGACTAGCGATAATCTGATGGTAGAGGCTCTAGTTAACATCGTTAGAGTGTCCTATCACTTCAGAGATCTTCAAAATTGACACTGGCGGGTAATAGTCGAGCTTATGAGCGGCTTCGATATTAACAATATAGGAATATTGGCTAAGTGACTCTATCGGAATGTCTGAAGCTTTCTGAGTTCCTTTCAATATGTTCTTCGCTTTGTATCCAGCAAATTGACCAACATTGTAATAACGGCTGACAATACCAAATAAGGCTTTATGGTTTCTTATTGGGCTTTCGGTTGCCGAGAATGTGGGGATACCTTTTGAATGTAGCCCTGAGACGACTTCCCCTCCTTGGGTGATGATGTATGAATCAGGTGGTAAATAAGCCATATCGACACCATCACGTTTCATATTGTTTATCGTGAGGTTAATTAAGTCGCTGTTTGACTTACTTTTATCAATGTTTAGTGGGTACAACATAACACGCTTGTTATAAATTTCCGATAACTCCATCATTTTATTTGCGGTGATAATCGAATTATTTTCGTCAGCGTTATATATAACCCCAAGGCTTGAAATGTTACTGAGTTTTTCTATCGCTTTAAATTGTATTTCATGGGGTACGATGTGCGATACACCGGTAAAATTTCTATCGTCTGAAGATAAATCAGCAATCAACTTTGAGCCAACAGGGTCGGTCACAATACTGAACACAACAGGCGTTGGATTATTCATTCTAAATTCGCTGGGTTCTGTATAAGTCCCTAGTAAATTCAAGGTGATAGTCGTACCGAACGAATAAATGAGATCGGCATCTTTATATTCTAGCTCTCTAATGTGTTGTTTGAGCTGTGTTTTATCTCTATTTGCATCGAGAATGGTAAATCGAACATCAACATGTTGGGATAAATAATCCATGAAGCCTTGTTCAGCATCGGTTACCCCTCGCCATAATAAAAGAATGACATGTTTTTCATCACTTTTAGCGAAGGAAAGTGGGGTAATTAAAATAAAGCTAAGGACGAACACTATAAATCTCATGATTGAACCCCTAGCTTCTGTTTATCAGACTTCAGAAATATTGAGAAAAACACAATCAAACTAAAGGAACTCGCGAGTAATGACGCGCCAAATATAAGAATGGTTTGGTCGTAACCGAAGATACTTAAACAAACCCCAGCCAGCATTGGCCCCGCGATATTACCAATACGTTCAGTAAGCCTGAAAATACCAATGATTTTGCCCTTCTCAATGCCCTGACCAGACAGGAGGTCGATGACCAAAGGTATTTGAGGGGAAACACAGATGCCGTGTGCGATACCAATAATAATTACAATAAGTAGTAACCCTAATGTGCCTTGGAAAAAATAGAAGTTGAGCAAGGCAAGGGACGAAAGTAATCCGCCAATAAAAATAAAGGCCATTTTGTTTTTGAGTTTATCGACCAAAATGGCACTCAATGGCGAAATTAATATGATGGCAAGGCCGTAGGCCATAATGACACGGCCAGAAACAGAGCTACTTTCACCAAGGAATTGCAGATAAACAGGGCAGATGTAGTAAAGGAAACCAGTGAGTACAATCTTCGCTGGTATGGCGCTGAATATCGTGATTAAGGCAAAGTACTTATTACTTAGCAGCAGCTTGAAATCTTGTAGTTTGACGGGCTTGCTTGAGTTTCCGGTGTTTGATTTTTCAAAAAACACATAGACGAGTAACACACTGAGTGTTGCTAATAGTCCGGCGAGCATAAACGTTTCTGAGTACCCAAGTTTCTCCGCTAAGATTCCTCCGATAGCGGCTCCACATAAAGAGCCAGAGAAGAATGATGACAAGAAAGTCGCCATGCCTTTAGTGCGATTAGAATCATTGGTGGTATCGGACACATAGCCTTGCGCCGAAATGAACACGATGCCGTAACCGACTGCCGTAAAAGCGCGAGCGAGCAGCAAGAATTCTAAAGATTGAATGAAAGCCGTTGCGACTAAACCGATACAAGTGATCAGCCCCCCTGTCATTAATGAGCGTCTTCTGCCTACTTTGTCTGACCAATAACCTGCAAACGGCAGCGAGATAGCCCAGCAAAGCATGAACAGGGAAATGGGTAAGCTAGTGACTAGGTTTTCAGGTATCCAGCCGGTTGTGTTTTCTAGCGAAGAGACAAACCTAGGGAAAAAGGCCAGCGAAGACGCTTCTGAGAACACCAATAAAAATAGGGGTAAGCGAATGAATCGAAAGTCTTGTTTGTCGATATCTTGAGATGGCTGACTAGGGTTTAGCTTAGTAATGGCTTGATTCGTCAGGTTGAGCAGTTTGCCAATTTCATCACGAGTCGAGATCTTCGCCAAGTGATTCACAATGTCGCGGTTCACCAACATGAACACTTTCTTTACTTGGTTCCATGGCGAAATAATCATGAAATTACACATAAACAGAATGATTTCGGCAACCACAAGGCAAGAGGCGACCAAGACAGTAATCATGTCCATGACGCTTTCTTTGAGTAGGTTGATGATCAAATTGTTATCTGTGGTTACGTTCAATTGAATCGTATGACTGTTGTTGAGTGAGAACGTCGATTCTCGGATAGAAGGGTGCTCAACTTGTTCTGCCGGATAACGATAGGAAGTGCCAGACTGTCCCTCAAAGTTTATCGACAGAATCTCGCTATGGTGATCAACGAAGAAAGCAAATTCATTTTCTAGGCCATGCAGTTTGTCGTCAGGAACGCCTTTGTCGAGTAACCCTTTAATCATCTGATTTAACGAGTCGCCAATCAGGTTAGACTTTTGCTCGAGCTTAACCTCGTAAATCTGTGAAAATTTGTCTAGCGATTGGTAAGAAACCCCAAGGTTAGCAATTATCGTTAATAGGATAGCAAGAGAGATGATGAAAACCGGAAAGTGTTTTGTTTTCAGCTTTTCAAATTTTGACAGCGAACTTGGTGATTGTAGCGCCTTGTGAGCTTGAGTGATGGTTGGAAGTAACTCATCTGAATCGGTCGCGGATTCAAATATCGCAGTAGCGCTTTTCACCCGGCCTACAATACCTTCCAATAGGTATTTCAAGGCAATAAAGGCAAACAGGCAAGAGAGCAGTATCCAAATCGCCGAATAGAGGAACTGGAGTTTGAGTATGAAGGTTTTCTGTTGCTCTAACAGCGTTGTCGAATAGTAGAGCTTTACTTGGCCTTCGACTAAACCAAAGGAGTTAGTGATATCGAGCGATAGCTGACGGTCATTTTCTTGATTTCCCTCTCCGGTACCAAAGAGTCGTTCGCCCGAACTAGAGACGACCACCAAGGCGGTAATGCCGTCAACGATTTTTAAACGGCGATCCAACATACTTTGGATGTTGGATATCGCCGAGAGGGGTAAGCCTAAACTGATGGCCTGGTTGATATCGTTATGTGTTTCTTCCAACACAATCTCATAGATAGAATCTGAAGTTTCAGTGAGTCTTTTCTCGAAATTGAAATAGTTTAACGTAGCATTTAAGGTGATGGAAAACAGCAAAACCGCCATGATGGCCAACATCAACTTAACCCGAAGAGACAGGTTAAGTAATGAAGGTTTGGTCAAGTTTTGGCTGGCTTTGCTGTTCATTAGTTAAGACCTACTTAATAGATAAATCGAAGTCGGCACTGTTGTTGGTCGCGCTAACAGTGACTTGAGTTATCGGTTCGCTACGGCTGAGTCGACCAATACATTCTTCAGCCAATCTAGGCATCAATGAACGATTAATGATTTGCTCAACTGCACGGCCACCGGTCGTAGGATCGGTATTACGGTCAACCACGAACTGGATGAAATCTGCATCCCAAGTAAACGAAGCCTGATACTGCTCCGCAAGTTTCTTCTTGATTCGATTGAGCGAGATCTCTGTGATCTTCGCTAACTCTTCATCATTAAGCGGGTAGTAAGGAACAATAGTGGTTCGGCCTAAGAAAGCAGGCTTAAAGTATTGCTGCAAATCTGGACGAATGGCTTCAAGTAACTCGTCGTTATCGATACGGTCTGTGGTTTTAGCGCACACATCACAGATAGCTTGGTCAGCTGCGTTCGACGTCATAATGATGATGGTGTTTTTGAAATCGACGGTGCGACCTTCACTGTCTTTGATATGGCCTTTATCGAAGATTTGATAGAACAAGTCATGTACGCCAGGGTGTGCTTTCTCCATCTCATCTAAAAGCAGTACTGAATAGGGGTTGCGTCGGATTGCTTCTGTTAACACACCACCTTCACCAAAGCCGACATAACCGGCAGGCGAGCCTAGTAACATAGAGATCTTATGTTCTTCTTTAAACTCGGTCATGTTAATCACGGTAAGGTCGTTGCTACCTCCGTACAGTTGCTCCGCAAGCGCCATGGCAGTTTCGGTTTTACCCACACCACTCGGGCCACACATTAAGAACACACCAATAGGTTTACGATTATCGGTTAAACCGGCACGGGAGATTCGAATCGCTTTTGCGAGCTCATTCTTCGCCACATCTTGGCCAATTACTCGAGTATTAAGTTCGTCTTCCAAGGTAAGCAGCTTAGCGATTTCATCACTCATCATGTTGCCCACAGGGATACCAGTCCAATTGGCAATGACTTGAGCAATGGTGTTGTCGTCGACCATGGCATAAACAAGAGGTTCTTCCCCTTGAAGCTCCGCTAATTCAGTTCTGAGAGTATCGAGTTGTTTCTGTTTGTTGGAATCAACCGCATTTTGCTCTTGTTCTTCTGTTATCTCTTGTTGAACAGATTTGACTTGGTCGACTAACTTAATCTCTTTTTCCCAACGCGTGTAATAAGCAGCCAATGCTTTTTGGTTTTCTTCAATTGATAGAGTCAGTTCTTTGATTAACTCTGAACTGTTCGAGAACAACGCCTCTTCTTTCTCGAGCGCCGACTTCTCATTTTCTTGGTAACGAATGGTTTGTTCTAGCGTTTCCAATACTTCAGGTTTTGCACCTTGTGTCAGTGCGATTCGTGCACTGGCGGTATCGAGCAGACTGATCGCTTTGTCTGGTAGTTGGCGACTTGGTAGGTAACGGATCGATAGGTTAACCGCTGCTTCAATTGCTGATTCAGCGATAAACGCACCATGGTGAGCTTGCAATGAAGCGGCTACGCCACGCAGCATTTGCATTGCATCTTCGGCGTTAGGCTCTTCAATGGTCACGACTTGGAATCGACGTGTTAGAGCTGGGTCTTTTTCGAAGTACTTCTTGTATTCCGCCCAAGTTGTCGCAGCAATGGTTTTGAATTCACCACGTGCTAGCGCAGGTTTGAGAAGATTGGCGGCATCGTTTTGTCCGGCAGCACCACCTGCACCAATGAGAGTATGAGCTTCATCGATGAACACAATGATAGGAATTTCGGAGCTTTTTACTTCGTTAATGACGTCTTTTAGGCGGTTTTCAAACTCACCTTTAACGCTTGCACCAGCTTGCAGTAACCCAAGATCTAGCGAGTGAATTTGTACACCTTGCAACGCACTAGGTACTTCATCCTCCGCGATTCTTAACGCTAAGCCTTCGACAACAGCGGTTTTACCTACTCCAGGTTCACCTACCATAATCGGGTTGTTTTGGCGTTTACGACATAAGATATCAATCGCTTTTCTGACTTCGGCATTACGGCCAGAAATTGGGTCGATATTGCCGTCAATCGCTTGTTGAGTCAGGTTGACGGTGTATTTGCTTAATGCGTCGTTGCCAGCGGGTGTAGTGTCGACAGCTCCATTGGTAGAAGAGGCGGCAGAATTACGTGCAATAGGGGTTTTCTTGATCAGACCTTGCAGAGATTCTAATGACACACTGCTTAATGTTTCAAGCTGTAGGGTATTCACGCCGAGCACGTTTTGTTGCATCAGAGCCTGAATAAGGTGCAAGCTGACAATCTCTCCGTGTCCGTAGTTTACGGACGCAATCATCCAAGCATCTTTGATTAACTCGGTCAGGCTGTGGCTTAATGTTGGCTGACCTTCATTGCCTTTGGGCAACATAGAGATTTTTTTGGTCAGTTCATTAACTAGCGCGTCTAATGAAAGATTTTGTGATTCGCACAGCGTCATGAGCTTTGGATCTTTCTGGGAGATGAGTTGAAGAATCCAGTGTTCTGTTTCTATCGCTCCAACACCTTGGTTCATCGCCGCGCCCGCAGACGCTTCCAGCGCTTGCTTGAGCTCGGGAGATAGTTTTCCTACTAAGTTAGTGAGAGTTACTTGTGTCATAGTCAATTCCTTGTATCTCTATAATCTATACATTCCGTATTACGAACTACAAAGCAAAATCTTTACGGTTTCATTAGGGCTACGCTCAGGTGCAAGATAGTCAATTTCACCTAGGCGAGCAGCAATAGAAACATTGCTTGATAAACGGGGTCTGGTTAAATATGAACGCTTAACGTTCAGATAAATGGCAACTGGCGTGCTGTCTTTTAAGTAATGTTGGGTTAACGACAACACGGCCGTAGCAAATTGGTCATCTTGTTGAATTTCAAGAAACTCATTTCTGTTTTGTGGAGTAACAAAAAGACTCAAGTTGTTGAAATGGGCGAGGCAGGTTTTTCCAACTAAAAAACCTTGTCCTAAGCGACTGTTGAAATCACGATTAGTACCGATTCGAGTCAACGAATCTGCGGGTAAAAGGCGTCGTTCAAAAGCTTTACATTCAACCTCGATGGAGTAGGGGAAAAAGTCGTTTAAGATCTTTTTCAGCGTTGTAATACTGCGACTTTGTTGGCTCAGTAACAGTGAATATTGCAGGTACTCTTTGTGTGCTTTCCCTAACGCTGCAAAGTGATTTAACAATGCTGTTTTTTTCGGGTTTTGTTCGCTTTCAACAAGCAACCAACGTCGTGCATTGGTTCTATAGGTGATTTCAAAGTGTCGTTGATTAAACACGTCTAGAAAATCTTGCAGTGAATGATCTTCGTTATGGATCGCGGCTAACAATTCTTCGTAAATATAATTGGGTATGACACCTTTAACACCAGAGAGCGCCTGTTTCGCTAATCTGAGTTTTGCTTTATTCCCCTTTAACGAGAAGTACTGAATCTCTTGAGGATTGCCCGTCGGCATAGCCTCAGATTTTAATTGGATCTGCAACGGTGTCGTACTTTGGGATTGAAGTTGTTCCAACAATCTCATTGCCTGTGAGAAGTCGTACTTTTCAGGCTGAGTCGCTAAATCTTCGATGAAATGCTTCATATCATCTCCCTATGACCATCGTCTTGGCTATGCTTAGCTCGCATAGTTACTGACATTCGTAGAGCTACTGACATTCTCTGAGTTATAAGCACAATTGACTACCGTGAATTTTAGGGTACTTCTTGATCACACCATCTCGTCCGTAGATACGGACCTTGAGTTGGATATATCGGTCAAAGCTACAAAACTGCTGGAAGAAGCGATTCAACACATCGGCAAACGCTAAATAAGGGGAGGTCGCATCAAGTGTCAGTTCAATCTCGGTTCCGGGAGAGAACACGTTCTTGCCCAACACGCGAATAGCGGACACTTGGGAGTTGAATGTAATAGAGTGAATCATCTGGATTTCAGCGCTTGATACCTGTTCACGACTGCACAAACTCAACATGTGTTTAAGGTCGGCCACTGGATTACTTGATTGCACCAATGATGAAAAGTTGGTGTTCAGTAAGCTAATAAATTCCCAATGGATGTTTTGGTCTACTTCCTTTGTGATGGGTGCTGAAGGCGGATAAATAGGTGAAAAATCACCGGGCAAATCAATGCTTTCTAGGCATTCTAATGTACCGCTTACACCACAAGCTTGCTTACCATTCGTGCACAGTAGGCTAGTACCCAGTAGCTTACTAAATTCATTATCTGGCGTTTCAGATAATGAAATAGCGATGCTCATTTCACCGAAGTGATTGTGTTTACTTTGCCAGTAATCGTACTGTTGGTTGTGCGAGTATTTTTCTTTAAAAAGAGGGACTAACGGTATTTCACCGTTAGGCGTGATTTCATACACCTTCTGAATTTCAATGATTTCGATATTGTTGTCACTATGCGCGTCGGCATTGACTGGTACCGATAGAGTTCTGTGATCGTACGGGATCGGTTCGCCTGTTTGTTCAAACAAGTTAATTGCAGGTATCACATTAAGCTTGAAGACATCCTTATTGAATAGACGGATAAACTCAGACGGTAATGACGACATGAACAAGTTAATGATGATTTCAGATTCGTCAAATTGGCTGGCGTATTCGGCAAAGTTCTTAAGTCTAAAGAATTGGCGCTTCTCTTTAAAAAAGAAGAATTCGTTAATCAGTTGGTAACCCGTGAATTGATTACCGTGCTCAGGTAAAAACTTGAATTCAAGATCGCTGATTCGGTTCTTAAGCTGGTGGCTATCAACGGGAATGTGTCGAGCGTATTCACTGTCTGAAATTGAAATCGATAAGGTATTGCTGAGAAGAAGCTCAACTAGTGAGTCTGCGTTATTTTCGAAACCTTTGACGAAGAAGTCGAGGTCATTCAATTCTAAATGGCTAAAATGTACTTCTGGATCGCCAGTGCTAAGAGAGACCTGAACAACAGCGGAGCTTTGATTGGCTGACTTAGGCCTATTAAAGCTAAACGGCGCGCTTAGTGCTTTGATATTACTCAGGTTAAATGGGGCAATTTTGAGCTCGTCAACGGTTCTAAATAGACATTCGTTTTTGGTGTTGGTGCTCGAAAACAACGAGCCTTTTGGCAACGTACTTGATTCAATGGGGCCATCTTCGGCAAGTAATTCAAGATAAGCGACACTGGGAACCGTTTGAATATAAGAAGGGTAGAGAACACTCAAAATGCCTTCAATAACCTCAGGTAGTTGTTCAGAGAGCTTCTTTTCTACTTTCGCGTTCAATAAAGCGACGCCGTCTAATAAGCGAGCCATGCTCGGATCTTCAATCTTACCTTGATGAATATTGAGTTTTTCAGCGTGCGTCGGGTATTCCTGACCAAACTGTCCTAATGAACGGCGCACAAAGGCCAGTTCCTGCTCGAAGTAACGCATAATAGGTTCAGTCATAGTTATCTTCTTCTAAGGAGGTCGTTAAGTCGCTTAATGCGATTTTGGAATCAAAGATAAGGTCTTGTTCACCATAGCTAGTTTTAACCTTGGCAATGATGTTGAACGACAGTGAGTTGTCGCCTTCTTTACGTTCTCCGAGCTCAACGGATATGTCGTGCAGTCTTGGCTCAAAGCTTTTAATCCATGTTTCGATACGTAAGGTAAGCTGAGTCTTTTCTAAGGTTGCACTCAATAACTGAATATCTTCGATACCAAACTTCAAGTTGGAACGGTTTACTTCGACCAACCTGTTATCAATGTCTGTCAGTGATGCCTCGGCTTCTAAGAGTTTAGTGAGATGGAACTTGATGTCTTCGACCTCTGCATCCTTATAAGGCTTCGAATCACTGATGAAGGTCTTCCAAAAGCTCATTATGCCACCTCGTTCAGGTCGGTGGTCAGAACCACTTCACCACTGAAATAATCAAACTGGTATTGAGGAACGATGCGTAGAGTACAAGCGAAGCTGCCAGCTTGTGAACTTGACTCTGTGACACTCACCTTAGCGAAACTCAACGGGTATTTGGATAAGGTTTCTTCATTGGCAAATGAAACGTTACTTGAGAATTTCTCTATCCAGTGTGTCAAAAACAACTCACATTCTGTGGCATTGTTGAAGCTACCGATCATCTCTCTTACTTGAACTTTTAAGTAGTGAGCGATTCTGCAAGACATCAGTGTGGTTTGAATCTGGGTAAGCACTTTGTCATTGTCACTTTGTCCGCATTGCCAGATAGAATTGTTGCCATTGAAGTAAAATTTGTCGGTTAGAGGACTCTTCGTTAATGGAATAAAGCCACTCTGTGCGTAGAAATTCGACAGCTGTCCGAACAAACTAATGTCCGTTATGGGCTTTTGTAAATGGCTGTCGAAATAGTGATTCGCAGGGAGATTAATGACCGCCCCTTGAAGCTTGTCGTTCCAGCGAGATTTCAAAAAACCAAACCAATTCACACGATGAAATTCTCTCATGATAGTGGTCGCCAGCACCATATTGGCTAGCCCCCAGGAACCTTGGCCTTGCTCATTGTAAATGAAGCCAGATCGTCTATTTTTGTAAGCATCCCGAAGGCGAACTTGAGGTAGTGCCATACCAATAAAGCGAGAGCTGGGCTTGTTACGTAAATCTTGCCACGCTTTATAATCGGGACCTGAAAGAATCTTGTTGATACGTTCTATATCGGATAACCAATCAGCCCCATTTTCACCAAAAAATGTTGATACTGGTGAGAACAACATGGGACACAGTGTGGCTTCGCCTAACTTACCTAGCAGCTCTACGGTAAACAGATCGTCGTAATCGGCGTCAAAATCGATGTCCATCGAGATAGAGTGGCTGAATGTGATGCAACCAAAGGGGTGTCCCCCCAAGGTATTCAATTCGTTATTGCCTATCTTGTTATATAAGTCACTGGATTTGGTTGAATAGGCTTGATTGACGTCGCTGGAAATTTCTGCCCAATTCATATCGAGCAGCTTCACATGAGATCTTTGATAGCTGACGGGCAAGGAGACGAGTTGTTGAAGGCTTAGCCAGTTACGTTCTAGCTTTTGGAACTCTGGTTCATGTAAGACCTCATCAAGTTGTAAGCTGAGCTCTTTATCTATTGTTGATATAAGTGTTGATATCAATGAAATTAGTGAGGGTTTAGAGCTTAAGGAGTGTTTGTCTAGATCAGATAACAGAGATAAAGCCTCTTTCATAAAGGTATTATCTGTGTCATCTAATTGGTTGAATTTGTTTTGCCATTCTGTATTTAACTTCATACAAAATTTTTGGCCGGATTGCTCCGGCCAAATCCATATTAGCCTGGAATCTTAGCAACCATTCGAACTGAGGTAGTCAGTTCTTCAAGTTGTAACCAAGGTCTTAAATGAGCGACAGCTGAGTAGGCTCCCGGCTTACCTGGCTGCTCGACCACTTCAATGCGAGATTCGCAAAGAGGCGTTCTTGCACGTTGCTCATTACCAATGGCACCAGCGTTGGTGTATTGGTCGATCCACAGTTGTAGCTCTCGTTTAATATCTGGAGCTTCAAGATTCGAGCCTAATTTGTCTCGGCCCATTACTTTCAAATAGTGAGCGATACGGCTACTCGCCATGATGTAAGGCAGGCGAGCAGAAATTGCAGCGTTCGCCGTAGCGTCAGGGTCAGTGAAGGTTTTAGGCTTTTGCGTTGTTTGACCACCGATGAATACTGCGTAGTTAGAGCTTTTGTAGTGAACCAAAGGAAGGAAACCAAGGTCTGACAGCTCTTTCTCGCGCTCGTCAGTTAGGTTCACTTCGGTTGGGCATTGCTGAAGTAGATCGCCAGCTTCAGACTTGTAAGTTAAGTTAGGAAGGTTTTCTACCTTACCGCCGTTATCAAGTCCGCGAATGGAAGTACACCAACCTGAAGCGGTATAAGCTTGAGTCATTTTAAGACCCAGGTCATATGCAGCGTTCGACCAAACTAATTGGTCATTACTGGTTGGCTTAGGGTTGCCATCCATATCTGTACCAAGCTCTTCATAAGCGAAGATATCAGTGCTCAAACCTTTGTCACCATATGGTAGACGAGCCAGAGTTCGAGGCAGTGTTAGGGTTACGTAACGAGCATCATCACTCTCACGGAAAGAATTCCACGCTGCGTAAGCAGGAGAGTCGAAACCAGCGGCTACTGGTTTGCCTTCAGAGAATGTTTGGAAGTCGTTAAACTCAAACATCTCTGCATTTGCAGCGGCAATGAATGGTGCGTGACACGCGGCAGCAACTTCACCCATGTAGCGAAGTAGAGCAACATCTTCATCTTTAGCGCTAAACTCGTAATCGCCAATGAATGTACCGTAAGGTTCACCACCAGCAGTACCGAATTCGCCTTGGTAAACAGCATTGAATAGTGGGCTACGGTCAATCGCAGGCGCATCTTCGAATTGATCAAGCAACTCTTCTTGAGTGTAATCGACCATTTTGATCTTTAAGTCACGGCCAAGTTCACTCTCTTTAACGAGTTTTTGAAGACCACGCCAAGAACCTTCTAGTTTCTGTAGGTCTTTTTGTTGCATGACTTCAGAAAGTTGTTGAGACAGTTTCTTATCGATCTCAGAGATAGCGTTTTCAATCGTTTTTGTAACGTTTTTATCCCACGTCACAGTGCCAGAAAGTGCTTGCTCTGTTAGTACAGAAAACAGTTCTTTCGTGGTGTCAGCGGGAGTTTGAGTGGTTGCCTCAATCGCACGGTCTAGGAAGCTCAGTGAGCCTTCCGCTGCCTCCGGTTGCGCTTGATTCTCAGTTTCAGTACTCATTACTCAGCTCCTTCTTCTTTAATACCAAGCTCATCAGAAAGAGCATTAATCGTATCTGCACTTTGTAAAACTTCTTTAAGTAACTTTTCAAGATCGCGTGAACGATCGGCTTTAGAAAGAAGTACCTTCAGTTGATTACGGGTTTCGACTAGCTTCTTAAGCGGTTCTACCTGTTCGATAATCGCTTCAGGTTCAAAATCTTTCATCGAATTGAACTTAAGACTCGCCGCAAACTGGCTGTCATCACCCGCTAGAACGTTATCGACTTTTAATGATAGCTCTGGACCAACGCGCTTCATTACCGTGTCGAAGTTGTCTTTATCAACGTTATAGAAGGTACGATCTTCCACTTCTTCTTTATCTTGCTTATGGCCTGAGTAGTCACCAATAACCCCAACAACAAAAGGGAGCTCTTTGGTTTCTACAGCGCCATTAGTCTCAACGTCATAGGTAATACTTACGCGGTTCTTACTTACGCGTTTATGTTGGGAATTTAGTGCCACGGTAACTCTCCTTGTTTAATTACTTAGCAGTTGAAGTGACTTTAGCTGTTGTAGCATCGAAGCCAACCTCTGGACCTTTCTCGATCTTACCGCCGTCGGATTCAATGTAGTAAGCCTTAGAAATTTCAGTGTAGGTTAGGCTGAAAGATTCGCTTGGAAGTGAACCATCCGTACCTGACATGTTGTAGCTAGACATACGAGCCATTTTTAGCGTTAGAATCAGGTATGGATCAGCACCAGAACCTTCACGGTTTGGTTTTGTCATTACGATTTCAACGGTGCGACCTTCTGGACCCGGCGCATATAAAAAAGTGGTTAGATGTGGTGTTGCACCATCGCAGCCACGAGTCATGTTGACTTCACCAAGAGCAACCATGCCTTGATCCGCATTGTTTGCATTACCTACATCGATACCAACACCGCGCACTGCACTCCAAGAAACGCTATCAAGTGCAAAGAATCCATCTTTACCCCCGATTTTCTCTACAGTTGCTGCACCTTTTGGTGTCGTACCATCAATTCTCATAAAAATAGAAGCCATTACTTTCTCCTTGCTCAACGCATTAATGTGCTCTACCACTCAAAATCTTGCAGGCTGCTCGATGATGAAGTGGAAGTAGATTCAGATGTTTGGTTTGTATCTGTCGTACTGTTTGAACTATCAGGAACTGGCGATATTGCTGCTGGCTCTTTAATAGTAGGTGTCGCTATCGGAATCTTCTCCGGAGCGAAAGTTGTTACGGGAACCGACTTTCCTGACAAGTCTGTCTTGTCTAAGTTGTCCATTCCGGTCATTTGATTGATTTGGGCTATGACACTTTCATTGCCAACCATTTCTTTGAGTAACTCAGGAAAGCTCATATAACCCCAACGAATTGAACGTTCGAGTAAGAAGGCGATAGGGCTATGAGGTTCTGTTTCTTTAAAGTATTCCGCGATTCTTCTAATCTCTTGAAACGCATGGTCACGATTCACAATGCCGTTGATGCTCGATACATTTTGTACGGTCATTTGAGTTTGAGCGGATTGACCGTTAGTTGTTTGAACTGGACTGCTGCCACTAGCAATACTTCCGTTGCCTTGATTTTCGGGGTTAGCTTGCCCTGAATTTAGGCTTGCTTCAGGTTCAGAACCTGAGTCGTTCGAGGATGAATTCGCTTGCCTAGATGCCGAATGTATCGAATCGCCTTGCTGAGGTTCCTCAGCTGTGCTCTGTAGAACGTGGAAGTCATTGTCTAAAGGCCAAGGCGTGAATTTTTCTCCAACAAGAAAATGTATCCCTTTAATCAGATCACGTACGTTGGCCTTGATGAAGTTGAAACTGATAACGGTTGCGCCAACGGCTTGGCATTTTTCAGCTAGTTTTTTTTCGGCAACTTCCAATTCACTATAAATACTAGCCAATTGAAAGAGTGTCTGTGAAACGCTTTGATCAAATGAACCTAACGCTGTTTCTTTCAGTTCTGCAATGTTGCCTTTACGCTCAGCTGTGAGGTAATCACCAAATGTGACACCACAGCAAAAATCGAGCATTTGAAAGGGGATATACACAGAACTTGAGTCAACAGACTCACCTACGAGTTGAAGTAGGGGTTTAGTCCGAAACTCAGTTATTTCCTTTGCTTTCCCTGCGTCGTCAGAAGCTTTGAGTTTAGCTTCTGGCGGCATTGGATTAAGCGTATCCCAAAATTGGTCGATGAATAGATTTAAAGCAGGGACAGCATTAGCAAAGTTATGAAATGGCTGTGAAGTGAAAAGTTGGCTAGTGACATACCAACTTAATATTTCTAGGTCTTTAGATTGGGAAGTAAGAGTTTCTTCTGAGACCTTTCTCAGCTCAGCCCAGTTTTTTGCGTTGGCGTCAACAATAGCGGGGTCAGACGATGCATCAGGGGTTTCAACCAGCTGTCGAAATGAAGATTGAGCGCTATTGTAAAAGTTTCTTAAACTGCGATAGGCACTGCGATCTAACTTCAAATAAGAGCCTGAAGGCTCTTCATCTGAGATTGGAACAAGTAGGTGAGCGATTTCTGTCATATACATCCTGTAAAAATCTATTGTTATCCCGATCGCACCAAAGTGTCATATTTGATACATAATCCTTATGTTTCGCAAACACTTGTTAACATTTATTAATTCTAGAGCTTTTTCGTGAAAAGTCTCATGCAAAATAGATATTTACTTAAAACTTTGAACTTCATCTAAGAAAGTGGACCGATGTCACGGTTTTTTGAAACCCCATGAAAAGTAAGGTATTTAGCCTCCAATCATCACAGTTGGCATGCCAAGAACAATCGTGCCGCCATGGCTCGTTGTATCGCCCATACGCGCAGCGGGTTTACTCATTATGAGTACGGTAGCACTGCCTTTAATGATGCTGTCTGGAGTTCCAACACATACGCACATGTCCCCAAGCGTGGCGGCTGGCATATTACCAATGAGAACAGTGGGTACACCGGGTCCACTGATTGGCCCGCCAACGTGAGGAATCGGCGGAACCGCAGGTGTCTGCATTGGGCAAACATGCATGTCCGTTAATCGTGCAGCTAATGTCATCAGTAACTCCTGTCATCTGTAACTTTTATGATTGGTTGCCTTTGGCAAGCTCTAGAGCAATACCAATGGATTTCTTATAGTATTCATTGGTTTTATCCCAATTGGGTAGTGCTGCAGAGTGATTTACAGCACCTGCCACAGCCTTAGAGTATAGGAACGGGTCGGGTAAAACCGTAGGTAAATCTGGCGCAACAATACTGCCAGCGCCATTCCAGAATACGGCTTGAGCCAACCAAGATGGGCCACAATTTAATTTAAGCTTGTTGGAAAATAGCTCACTCTTTCGTCTCTGTTCTTCTGAAGGCGACTTAACCCAAGCCTTGGCTGTTGAAATACACTGCTTTTGCATTGTAGACCACACATCATTTCTTGCATCGAGTGTATGTGCACCCCACCAAATGGCTTCTCGAACAGGCAGCCCGTGCGCAAGGAACTGAACCAAGTCGAAATAGAGTTCGCTTTCCAACAAAGCTTCAATGGAATCATCAATGTTGAGATCTTCATCAATCAGTGCTTGTGCTTCGTCAGAGCTCGAGAACCTGTCGAGCAGTTGCCTGCCAGTCTGATATGGAATTTTCTTATACATGTTTTCGTTCTACCTGAATTATGTCCGTGGTGACTGATGAACTTCCATCGCGATTGAGATTGATAGGTGACTTTTTTGAATACATTAATTCACCTTAACAATTGCGCCTTTCAGCTCGCCCATCACTCCGCCATCAAAAGTGCCTTTCAAACCTGATTTGAATTCGGCACTTAATGAGCCTTCAGCTGAGAGTGTTGTATCCGCTTTAATGGCGACACTGAGCCCTTTAATACTGTTGGAGCTTGTTGCTTCGAGAGCGGTTGTTACACCTGATATCTTGTTGGCGGATGTTGCCTTGCTCGTCACATTCATCCCTTCGAGGTTGAGTGCGCTGCTCGCTTTGATATCAATATTGCTGGCTTCGATACTGATGGAAGATGAGGACATGGTGATCTTGCTCGATCCTACCGTTAGCTCTATTTTGTCATCGGCTTCTAGCGAGATGGATTTGCCTTTCTCACTGATCGCTTTGTCTGAGCTAAGTGTGTAATTATCTTCTGTTGAGACGGTAACTTGCTTCGTTGTTTTCTGAAGCAGTTCGCCTTTGATTGTCTCAGTCAGGTTGTTCTCGACTTCTTTGGTGAAGTCTTTGCTCGCGTGCATGTACAAGAGCTCATTGTCTTTCTTATCATCGAAATAGAGCTCATTCGCCAACCCACTCAACTTCGTGCTAATGCCTGTTTTCGTCGAGTTAGCTTCTTTGTAAGGCGGCGGATTTTTACTGTTATAAACACTTCCTGTAATAATCGGTTGGTCAGGGTCGCCATCAATAAAGCTGACCAGTACCTCTTGTCCTACTCTCGGAATAAGCTGAGCACCATAACCACTGCCTGCCATCATTTGGGCGACGCGCACATAACAACTTGTTTTGTCACCAGAGGCTTCCGTATCCCAGTGAAACTGAATACGAACTCTGCCTTGGTCATCTTGATTGATCTCACCCGCGGTGCTTCCTGCGACAATTGCGCTTTGCAGGCCGTGTATTCTGGCCTTATCTTGCGGTGTCGGGTAATTAGGAATTGAAGTATCAAGTAGGGTGAGGCGTGCCTCACAGTGATTGTCAGTGTTGTATCGAATGTGGAGTTCTGTGACCAGATAATCGCCGAGTTGAGATTTGTCTAAGTGGGATGACAGTGAGAACCACGTACCTAATTCAAATGAATCGTGCTGTGCTTCGGCTTCGACAGTTTGATAGTTTTGTTCTAGTTGTTCGATACGTCGTTTAACTAGGTTGCTGGCGAGATCTTCCATTCCACCGGTGATGCCAAGTTTCGGGTAAAACTGTTTCGTTAACTTGGTGTTGTTAGCGATCGTATGGCTGGATTTCTTCTCTTTGCTACTCACAAGTTTAGTCTGTGAGTAGTCATAACTGGTTAACTCGATGCTGGCACCATGAAACTGACCTTGTGGCATCCATTTATTGATGAGTGGATTACTGCCTGAAGGGACCTCAATCATGTCGAGTTTGCTAGCATCCGATTTTTGAAAAGGGCTCTGCGCGTCCTGAAGCATCATTAGATGATCGGAATCGCTGTGTTGGAAAAAGTAGTGAACGCCTTCCTCTGCCAATAAGCGTGTTACAAAATCAAAGTCGCTTTCATCGTATTGAACGCAATATTCGCGTTTCGATGAGGGCATCGTGCCTGCTTTAAAGGAGCCACTGAAACCTGCTTGGGTTAACACGTCTGAAACAATGTCTTTAGTCGATTGGCTTTGATAAACCCGGAAAGAGTGAGTGTGTTTCAATAACCAAAACCACGGTCTTAGAGTGACGCGGTAACTAGAGTATTGCAGGTTGCTGTCCATACCCAATAATTGAACTTGAGTGACAATGCCGTTAAATACTCGGGTAGCGGTTAAGTTATCAGTGTCATTAACGAAGCGGGTAATAGAGAGTTTTTGACCAAGTTGGTCATCGATAACAAAGTTCTTTGAGATGATTGTTAACTCGATTTTAAAAGGCTTCGATAAATACTCAGAAATAGTAAAATCACTGATTGCATGCTCGTTGTTTTTAGAATCTTTTGCCACAATGGTGCAGGCAGAAGGGGAGAAATTGTCCGTCATAGGCTCGCCTGATAATGCTCGAAGATGTTCTAACACAAGGTTATGTAGATACCAACGAACTGGCTTAATGTTAAAGTTTTATATCTAAATTTATAGCATAAAGTAAATAATATAATAAGCCTGACAACAAAGGCGTGAGGTGTTTCTATTTTATGAAAACTAATACCATTAAATTAATTATGGTAATTGGCTGCTGGTTTATATTGTTAAATGTCATTTAAATACAATGATATTGCGACGTAGAGGGGGATATGGGGAGTTCGTAATTGATATATAGAATAATGTGTTGCTAGAGGTGGTATGGCGTAGTAATAATATAAATATTGCTAGCATGTTACATTTCTGGACTAGTGGTTATTCAAGGATAGAATAATGGCAAACACAAAAATCTCGTTGCGGTTTACCGTTGGAGGGATGTTTTTACTTGCGACGGTGCTTACGGCGATCGTGGCGGTTTCACTTCAATATTACTTCAGTAAGAAAATGGCGACTGAACATACCTTGTCTAAGTTGACCATGGTATCTCAGGACTTAAGCGACTATATCGGTAACGTCGATTCTGATGCGATAAATACCGCTCGTTTACTCTCTTCAGTACATCGCTCTATTAGCCATCAAATCTCTCGAGAAGAGTCGCGTGGAATTCTCTCTGAAGCGATAAAAGACAATCCACTGTTTTACAGTATCTATATAGGTTCTTCTAACGAGCGTTTCTTCCAAATCATTAATCTGGAATCTTCTCCGTTTGTTAGAGATAAAATCGGTGCTGATAGCTCAGATCGTTGGGTCGTGATTGAGATCAGTGACAGTGAAGCCGGCCGTACCCGCACGACCAAATACTATGACTTTGAGTTTAACCTCAGAGAGTCAAAGACGGAGCCGAGCAATTACTTTCCGACGACAAGACCTTGGTATGAATCCGCGAATACAGAGACTGTTGAAAAAACGCAGCCTTACCTTTTCCAACATCTCCAGATCACGGGCCAAACTTATTCTTTAGCGTTTGAATCAAAGGACTCGAGCGACACGCAGCATGTAATAGGTATCGATATCGTATTGTCTTCTTTGGCGAGTAAGCTATCTGCAAGCGCGTTAGGTTTGGATGAAGACAGTCAGGTTGAATCTTTCTTATATTCTAAATCCGGCAACATTATCGCCTCTAACCGCGATGCGGATACGACAGTCGAACTTCCTCAGGCCAGTAAAATCAATTGGTCTTCTGACCAACAAGCCATCATAGAAAAAACACCACCTTTGCTGTTCTCGAATCAAAATGATTGGGGTCCGATGGATTTCTCTGTATCTGGAGAACCACACGGCTACGCGATTGATCTTCTAAAAATGGTAAGTGAGATGAGTGGAGTCAGATTTGAGTTTGTGAATGGCTTTTCTTGGGCGGCGTTAACCGGCAAATTTAATGAAGGAAGCATTGATGGCCTACATTCGATTCAGAACTACGAAAGCAATGGCGTGAAAGGTTTATACACTGACGCTATCTATGAACTGCCTTTCTCTGTTGTCACTCGAGGTGATGTTCAAACCCTATCGAATTACGCTGAACTTGAAGGTGAAAAAGTCGCGATTCTGTCAGGGTGGTCGATTACACCTCAGTTGAGAGCAGACTTCCCTAATATCGATCTTGTTGAGTTTTCCGATATGGAATCGGCACTGGATGCTGTTGAGAATGGCGAATATTTTGCGATACTCGATGCGAAACCCGTGCTTTCGTTTTCTTTGGGTAAGTTTTTCCATTCAAACCTTAAAGTTAATGAAGCGCTCTCGGACTTGAAAGCGAGCTATCCAAATCAGTTCCACATTGTGCTGCAGAATAAACATCAGCAGCTGTTACCAATCATCAACCAAGCCATAAAGGCATTAACGGATGAACAGAAAATCGCATTGTCGCAAAAGTGGTTTCAACATCCGGCCCTAAATACAGGCACAACTATTCCTTACACTGAGCTCTATGATAGAACCGCGACAGCGACCACCGAAGGCGACATGGTTAAGATTGTGCTCAATGGTGAAGCTAAGCGCTTATATCTGAAAAAGATTGAGACAGGTGAGCATTACTCTGAATATTTTGCAGTAGCGATACCAGAAGCGGAAATTTACAGTGCTGTGAACAAGCGAGTGGCGACCTCCATTGGCGTGACTGTGTTTCTTATGAGCCTAACCTTACCGGTAGCTTGGATCTTTGGTGCGCCTATTGTTCGTCCTATTCGTCAATTAAAAGCAGAGACGAGCAAGATTAAGTTGCGTGATTATGACAGTGTGACCGTGCTGGATACTCGAATTAAGGAAATATGGGAGTTGTCAGTTGCAGTCAAAGAGATGTCGACAGAACTTAAACAGCATGAGCAAACTCAAGAGGCGTTTGTTGAATCATTTATCAAGCTCATCGCTCAAGCGATTGATGATAAATCCGCTTATACTGCTGGGCACTGTAACCGTGTACCAGAACTTGGCTTGATGTTGGCTGACGCGGCTGAGAAATCACAAAGTGATCATTTCAAAGATTTTGAGTTTAAAAATGATGATGAACGTCGTGAGTTTAGAATTGCGGCTTGGCTTCATGATTGTGGCAAGATCACGACACCGGAACACATTGTCGATAAAGGTACGAAGCTTGAGGCTAACTACAATCGAATTCACGAGGTGAGAACGCGATTTGAAGTGCTTTGGCGTGATGCGGAAATTACCGCTTTGAGAAAACAACTTGAAGGTTCGCTGCCAGCGCAGCAGATAACCGATGAATTAACTGCGACAAAGCAACAACTACAAGATGACTTTGCCTTTATCGCGATATCAAACGTTGGTGGTGAGTTCATGAGCGATGACAAAGTGGCTCGTATTCGTTCGATAGCTGAGACGACTTGGATCCGTAACTTTGATGATCAACTTGGCCTATCACCGGTAGAAGCCTTAAATCGAGAACCGATTTCAAGTTTGCCTGCGACAGAGCCGCTGTTAAGTGATAAGCCTGAACATATAGTGAAAAGAGATAGGCCGTTAGAGTTTGACCCGAAACATCAAATCAAAATGGATGTGCCGGAGCACCTATACAACTTAGGCGAAGTCTACAATCTGAGTATTGCACGTGGCACGTTAACTGCTGAAGACCGGTTCAAGATAAATGAGCATATGCTTGGCACGGTTAAGATGCTTGAAAATCTGCCATTCCCGAAAGAACTAAGTCGTGTTCCTCGCTATGCATCGACGCACCATGAAACACTCAAAGGCACTGGGTATCCAAGGAGGTTGACTGGCGACGATCTTTCCATTCCAGAACGTATTCTGGTGATCTCCGATATTTTTGAGGCATTAACCGCTGCGGATAGGCCTTATAAGAAGGCGAAGCCGATTAGTGTTGCTGTCGATATTATGTACAAAATGGCGTTGGACGAGCACCTCGATATAGAACTGTTTAGGTTGTTCCTAACTAGCGGTACACATATCCGTTATGCCGAAACGTATTTAAAACCGGAACAGATCGATCATATAGACCTATCAAAATACTTAGTTAAAGGCGTCGCTGCTTAACTTTGCCAGAAAGCATGAATGGCTGTTGGCCTCACTTCATGTAGTGAGTTGGGGTTTCTCCGGTGTGTTGCTTAAAGAAATGAATAAACGCACTGTCACTGGAGAACTCTAACTCGTGGGCAACCACAGAGACACTCTTTTTTTCTGACAATTGCTCAATGGCACTTAACAGCCGCCATTGTTGACGCCAAGCTTGGTAAGGCATCCCCGTTTCTTTGATGAATAATCGGCTAACGGTCTTGCTGCTTGCTCCAATATGCTTGGCCATTTCATTGAGTGGTTGAGGCAACTGTGTTCCTAGTTTTACTTTTTCTAACCACAAAGCCAATCGTTTATCTTTGGGTAAAGGCAGCGTTAGCTTATTCTTTTCTGCGACAGAAAGTTCCTCGCAACACAACGCCAATGTGTTTTTTTGCTCTTCATTAGGTTTATCCCATTCCCAAAAAGCCATTCGTTCGATCAACTCCTTTAGTAGTGGCGTGACGTTAAGAATGCTCAACTCTTTAGGCAAATTTGTAATGCGAAGAGGATCAAAATAAAGCGAGCGATAGGCCACGACATTGGTCATGGTTGCGCAATGCTCAATTCCCGCGGGTATCCACGCCACTTTAGTGGGCGGCAACACACAATGCATCCCGTCAAGCGTAATACTGATGCAACCATGTGGTGCAAACAACAATTGTGCACGGTTGTGTGTATGCATACCTGAATCGTGTCTGCCGATTTGGGCGGCAATGCCAACAAAGGGGTAGGGCATACCATCAACATAAAAAGGTGTGCTGTCATCGATCAACATGATTTGTCCTTATTTTGATGTTTGTTGTTCTACTGTTGATATTTGAACATAAATGAAATCCATATACTTCTCTTATTCCAGTTTTAGAAGAGAATAATATGAATAAAAAACCCCATATGGGACTGATCATCATTCTGCTGATGTTCCCCCAAATTGTTGAAACTATTTACAGCCCAGTATTGCCACACTTAGTTGATTATTTTGGTGTATCAATGGCAAGCGCAAGTCAGACCTTGTCGATTTACTTTATTGCTTTTGCTGTGGGTGTTGTTTTTTGGGGGCGAGTTTCTGATCTTGTTGGACGCAAAAAAGCCATGTTGTGTGGTTTGTTTACTTATGGCGTTGGTTGCCTGTTAGCCATAACGGCAACTCAATTTGATATGGTCATGATTGCGCGGGTTGTTTCAGCTTTTGGGGCGGCGGTAGGCTCAGTTATTGGGCAAACAATATTGCGTGATAGCTATGAAGGCAAAGAGCTAGGGAAAGTGTTTTCGTTAGCAATTGTTGCAGTATCAATCAGCCCTGTTGTTGGCTTAATGTCAGGAGGATTGATTGCTGAATATTTTGGACACTTAGTGGTGTTCAGTGTACTGCTTGTCATGGCTTTTATATTGCTGATCGTATCCGCCTTTTCTTTACCCGAAACGAAACCCGCTGACACCAAAACGGTCAGTTTTATTGGTATTTTCACGGTAATGCTAAAAGATAGGGATATTTGGAAAAGTGCGATTCTTGTGGCTTGCTTTAATGTCATGATGTTTAGCTATTATTCTTTAGCGCCATTTATGTTCAGCCAGTTTGGCTTAAGTTCCATTGAATTTGGTTACAGTGGCGTGATATTAGCGGCAGCATCTGTTTTAGGAAGCTCGATGAATAAACGATTGCTAGTAAAAGAATGGGGTTCCCAAAGACTCATTCAGATCGCGGTGTTCATCAGCTTTATTGGGGCTGTTCAGGTGTACTTTTACCAAGACAGCCTTTGGTTTCTATTAGGAATGGCTGCGGTGGTTGTAGGGTTTGGTATGGCAAGTCCTAATATATTTAGTACGGCGTTGGTCAATTATAAGCACCAAGCAGGCACGGCCGGGGCGGTTCTAGGATTGTTGTATTACTGTTTAATTGGTGGGGGATTAGGGCTTGCTGGTGAGATTGGTAACTTAGGGGTAGTGCTAATAGGAATGTCGTTATTGGCAAGTACCATGTTGATGTCTCGTGATTAACCTATTTTGAGAGTGTTAATCTTGTGAATAATAAAGAGAGGCGATCATTGCTTCTCTTTTTTTTTGGTCTAAATCGCTAATAAGTAGAAATGAATACTATATCTAAAAGGTGGATGACAAGTTGTCGACACATTGATTTCTGAGAATTGCAGGGGTAAGTAAGGTTTTTCTGGGTTTTGTTAGATTAATTTATTAAATAACAGCTGGTTAAATCATTTATAGAGTATTTTAAATAAACTTTTATCGACTATGAAAAATACTACCTTAGTCTAAATTGTCGACAATTAGCTTGATTGTCGACAATTTGATCGTGTATTTTATGTTCATGTTATGAAATTGTTGACAATTAAGGTCAGCAATCAGAAGTGAGCAGCGTGAATATGAATACTGCGATAAAAGATCTCACCTTAAGTGCAAATACGAAAACACGTGTCAGTGACAAAGAAAACACCAAGTCGGAAAATTTGACTGAGTACCTCGTTGAGGCGATTGTGAACGGTGAATTACCTCCAGGAAGCAAAATTTCTGAACCTGAACTGGCTAAACGCTTCGAGGTAAGTCGCGGCCCTTTGCGTGAAGCGATAATGCGGGTCGAAGGGCTTGGCCTGATCGAACGTATTCCTCATGTCGGAGCTCGAGTTATTACCTTTTCTGCAGACAAACTGCTAGAGCTGTACGCGGTGCGAGAGGCATTGGAAGGCATGGCGGCGCGCTTAGCAGCGAGGCACATAACACAAGAAGAGCTTATCGGGCTTGAAGGATTATTGTCGACACACTCAAAGCACATCGATGAAGTTGAGGGTTCTTCTTACTTTCATCAACATGGGGATTTCGATTTCCATTACCGCATTATTAAAGCGAGTCGTAACAGCAAACTCATTTCGTTGTTGTGTGACGAGCTTTATCACCTATTACGCATGTATCGCTACCAATCGCCTAGAGCACAGTCTCGACCAAAAGAGGCGCTTGATGAACATAAATACATCCTCCAAGCGATTCGCAACCGTGATGAAGAGTTAGCTGAAATGCTAATGCGAAGACACATCTCGGGTAGCCGCTTGCTTATAGAGCAACAAATTCAATCCAAAGATCTTGATTAAGCGACCATTGGAATCTGTCAGCGGATCTGTGCTGGCGATAACCAAAAGCCGTAAGTCTTAAAGGTTAGCTAGAAATAAACAATTAACAGGGAGCGTCATTATGAAGTTATCAGCAGGAGCAAAGTTCCGACAAGCTGTGCAAAACAACGACCCATTGCAGATCGTTGGTACGGTGAATCCGTATTGCGCGATGATGGCAAAGAACTTGGGGCATCAGGCCATTTATTTGTCTGGTGGAGGTATCGCCAATGCATCTTATGGTTTACCTGATTTAGGTATTACGACATTGAACGATGTGTTGGTGGATGTTGAACGTATTACCAATGCGTGTGATTTGCCTTTGCTGGTGGATATCGATACGGGATTTGGTGGCGCATTCAATATTGCACGTACCATTCGAGCGATGGAGAAGGCAGGCGCAGCCGCAATTCACATGGAAGATCAAGTCGCTCAGAAACGCTGTGGTCATCGACCAAATAAAGCGATTGTGAGCCAGCAAGAGATGGTCGATAGAGTCAAAGCGGCAACCGATGCTAGAACTGATGAGAGCTTTGTGATTATGGCGCGTACGGATGCATTGGCGGTTGAAGGCATTGATAGCGCAATTGAGCGAGCGATAGCTTGTGTTGAAGCGGGCGCAGACATGATCTTCCCTGAGGCGATGAATCAACTCGACCAATATGTGAAGTTCTCGGCGGCGTTGAAATCAGCAACGGGTAAGCAAGTGCCTATTCTTGCGAACATCACTGAGTTTGGCCAAACGCCACTCTACAACTGTAACGAGTTGGCCCAATCAAGTGTCGACATGGTGCTTTATCCATTGAGTGCGTTCCGTGCGATGAATAAAGCCGCTGAGAATGTCTATAAACACCTATTGCTTGAAGGTAATCAAGAAGCTTTGTTGGACTCAATGCAAACCCGCAAAGAGCTTTACGAACACCTTAATTACCATGATTACGAAAACAAGCTTGATCAGTTGTTTTCAAGCGAAGGGTAAACCAGTTTCAATTAATCAAAAATCAACTTAATCCAATAACGTGAAATGGTTAGTCGCCATATCCAGTACCGATGATAAAGATCACCGGACACATAAACAGGCAGCACCAAAGAGTGCAGGCGGCTAACACAGAAAAGGAGTTCACCATGTCTGTATCTTTGAGTGACAAAGCAGCTGTCGATAATGTATCAACCGCGAAAAGCAACGGTAACAAAAATGAAAGCACGAAACCGATTAGTGCGCCAGCTTTAGGTGGTGCAGGGTTACGAGGACAAAGTGCGGGAGTCACGGCGCTATGTACGGTAGGCCAGTCAGGAACGGGTTTGACCTACCGTGGCTATGACATAACCGACCTTGCTAATCATGCTCAATTCGAAGAAGTCGCCCATCTATTACTAAGAGGTCATCTGCCAAGCCTTAAAGAGCTTGATGATTATAAGACCTTATTGGTTGGATTACGTGGTCTGCCTGAACCACTGAAAGCAGCTCTAGAACTGATCCCCGCAGACGCTCATCCTATGGATGTGATGAGAACGGGCTGTTCAATGCTAGGTAATCTAGAGCAAGAGTCTGATTTTTCTGAGCAACTGCCGGCAACCGAACGTATGCTCGCACTTTTCCCTGCCATTATCTGTTACTGGTATCGCTTTAGCCATGATGGTGTGCGCATTGATACTGGGGATCAAAGCGAAGCGTGCATTGGCGGTTATTTCTTGAAAATGCTAACGGATAAAACCCCAAGCGACCTTCATAAGCAGGTGATGCATTGTTCACTGACGCTTTATGCAGAACATGAGTTTAATGCATCTACATTTGCGGCTCGAGTTTGCGCATCAACTTTATCTGACATTCATTCTTGTGTTACCGCAGCGATTGGCACGTTAAGAGGCCCATTACACGGTGGCGCAAATGAAGCGGCGATGGAAATGATCCAAGATTGGCAAACCGTTGATGAAGCGGAAGCGAATATCATGAATATGCTCGCTAACAAAGACAAAATTATGGGCTTCGGCCATGCCATTTATCGTGAGAGCGACCCAAGAAATGCGCTAATAAAACGCTGGTCAAAAGAATTGGCTCAGGAAGTCGGTGATGGACAGCTTTACGCCGTTTCGGAGCGTGTTGAAGCGGTTATGAAGCGCGAAAAAGGGCTGTTCTGTAATGCTGACTTCTTCCATGCATCGGCATATCACTTCATGGACATCCCAACCAAATTGTTTACTCCGATCTTTGTGATGAGCCGCCTTACCGGTTGGACGGCGCATGTGTTCGAACAAAGAGAAAACAATCGCATCATTCGTCCAAGTGCAGACTACACCGGGCCAGAGCATCAAGACTGGTTACCTATTCATCTACGTTAGCCCTCTATAACGAGCCGACTTATGTCTTGAGGTGACTTCCGTCTTCATATGACAAGGCCTCAAGAAACAACGAATAGAATCTAACAGATAATGGTGGAAGTATGTCTGATGTAAAACTTGAAAAAAACCAACATCTTGAAAATAGAAAGTATCGAAAGGCTTTACCAGGAACGGGTTTGGAATATTTCGACGCTTGCGAAGCGATAGAATCGATATCTCCGGGCAGCTATAAAACCTTGCCGTATACGTCGCGAGTATTGGCAGAGCAATTAGTAAGACGCTGTGATCCTGAAACCCTTGAAGACAGCTTAAAACAGATCATTGAACGTAAGAGTGACTTAGATTTTCCTTGGTACCCTGCGCGCGTTGTGTGTCATGACATTCTAGGTCAAACCGCTTTGGTTGATTTAGCAGGCTTACGAGATGCAATTGCCGATCAAGGTGGAGACCCTGCCAAGGTTAACCCCGTTGTGGAAACTCAGTTGATTGTCGACCATTCACTGGCAGTAGAGCATGCAGGTTTTGATAACGAAGCGTTTGATAAAAACCGCGCTATCGAAGAACGTCGTAACGAAGACCGTTTTCACTTTATTGAATGGTGTAAAACCGCCTTTAAAAACGTGAATGTGATTCCTGCTGGTAACGGGATCATGCATCAAATCAACTTAGAAAAAATGTCGCCAGTCGTTCAATCTAAAGAAGGAATTGCGTTTCCAGATACTTGTGTTGGTACTGATAGTCATACTCCTCACGTGGATGCTTTAGGTGTGGTTGCGATTGGGGTTGGTGGATTGGAAGCTGAGACGGTGATGTTAGGTCGTCCTTCTATGATGCGACTACCTGATATCGTTGGGGTTAAATTAATTGGTCAACGACAAGAAGGGATCACTGCAACGGATATCGTGCTCGCGATTGCCGAGTTTCTTCGAAATGAAAAAGTGGTTTCTAGTTACTTAGAGTTCTTTGGTGAAGGCGCTCGTGCTCTGACTGTTGGTGACCGCGCCACTATATCGAATATGACGCCAGAATACGGCGCGACAGCAGGTATGTTCTATATCGATGAACAGACCATACAATACCTAAAGCTGACAGGACGCGAGCCTGAACAGGTCGAGTTGGTCGAGTTATACGCCAAACAAACTGGCTTATGGGCCGATGATTTAGATTCCGCTCAATACGAACGTGTGCTTGAGTTTGATTTGTCGAAAGTTGAACGCAACCTTGCAGGGCCATCCAATCCACATCGTCGTTTACCGACCCGTGAACTTGCCAAACAAGGCATCAGCCAATCATCGTGGAAAGAACAACATTCGGCGAAATATAGCGATGACCAAATGCCCGATGGTGCTGTGATTATTGCTGCAATTACGTCATGTACCAATACCAGTAACCCAAGAAACGTGGTAGCTGCTGCGCTGGTGGCTAAGAAGGCCAATCAGCTTGGATTAGTTCGTAAGCCATGGGTGAAAACGTCTTTTGCTCCGGGTTCTAAAGTTGCCAAGCTCTATCTTGAATCTGCAGGTTTGCTTCCTGAGCTAGAAAAATTAGGCTTTGGTATCGTGGGCTATGCGTGCACTACCTGTAACGGAATGAGCGGGGCCTTAGATCCCAAAATCCAACAAGAGATCATCGACCGTGACCTATATTCGACCGCTGTGCTATCGGGGAATCGAAACTTCGATGGTCGAATTCACCCTTATGCCAAACAAGCGTTTTTAGCATCACCGCCATTGGTGGTTGCTTATGCCTTAGCTGGTACGATTCGCTTTGATATCGAAAAAGACAGCTTAGGTACAGACAGCAACGGAAAACCGATCTACTTAAGTGATTTATGGCCGAGTGATGCAGAGATCGATGCGGTTGTCGGTGAGCATGTTAAGCCTCAGCAATTTCAACAGATCTACGTAAAAATGTTCCAGCCAGACGAGGAACAGGTGACTACTGAACCTCTTTATGACTGGCGACCTCAAAGTACCTATATTCGCAGTCCGCCTTACTGGGAAGGGGCTCTTGCGGGAGAGCGATGCCTATCTGGTATGAGGCCGTTAGCCATTCTTGGTGACAACATTACTACCGACCACTTATCGCCTTCCAATGCGATTCTGGCGTCTAGCGCGGCAGGAGAGTATCTAACCCAAATGGAAGTGCCAGAAGAGGACTTTAACTCTTATGCGACCCATCGAGGTGATCACTTAACCGCGCAACGAGCAACATTTGCCAACCCAAAACTATTCAATGAAATGGTTAAAGAGTCGGGATCTGTCATACAAGGCTCGCTGGCAAGAGTTGAGCCCGAAGGGCAGGTTACTCGAATGTGGGAAGCGATAGAAACCTACATGAATCGCAAACAGCCTTTGATTGTGGTTGCTGGTGCAGATTATGGACAAGGTTCATCAAGAGACTGGGCGGCTAAAGGGGTTCGTCTTGCTGGTGTTGAAGTGATTGTTGCTGAAGGGTTTGAGCGAATCCATAGAACCAACCTCGTAGGTATGGGTGTACTGCCTTTGCAATTCAAAGTGGGCACAAATCGCAACACTTTAGAGTTGGATGGAACAGAGCTTTACGATGTTTACGGTGATATTGAAGCCGGTTCCGATTTGGCTCTAGTGATCACTCGCAAGACCGGTCAAAAACTCGATGTACCAGTCACTTGCCGTTTAGATACCGCAGATGAAGTGAATGTGTACAGCGCTGGTGGTGTATTGCAGCGTTTTGCCAAAGACTTTCTTGCACAGTAGGAGCTTGATATGACAAACAAACAGATCAAAGTGCCTGCAACTTATATGCGAGGAGGCACGAGCAAAGGGGTTTTCTTCAATCTAGAAGACTTACCTGAAGCGGCGAAAATGGCGGGTGAAGCGAGAGATGAATTACTCTTACGAGTCATTGGCAGCCCAGATCCTTATGGTAAGCAAACCGATGGTATGGGGGGGGCAACTTCAAGTACCAGTAAAACTGTGATTGTTTCCAAAAGTAGCAAACCCAATCACGATGTTGATTACCTATTCGGCCAAGTGGCGATAGATAAGTCGTTTGTGGATTGGAGTGGTAACTGTGGGAACTTGTCCGCAGCGGTCGGTCCGTTCGCTATTCATAGTGGCTTGGTTGACTTGACTCGTATCCCTGAAAACGGTGTTGTTGAGGTGCGAGTATGGCAAGTGAACATCCAGAAAACCATTATTGTTCATGTGCCTATCACCAATGGTGAAGTCCAAGAGTTAGGTGACTTTGAGCTTGATGGCGTGACTTTTCCTGCGGCAGAAATACGAGTCGATTTCTTAGATCCTGCCGATGGTAATGGCTCAATGTTTCCAACTGGAAATGTGGTCGATTTCTTAGATGTCCCTGAATTGGGGTGTATCAAAGCAACCTATATCAATGCAGGGATTCCGACCATCTTTGTTGATGCAAAATCTGTTGGCTATTGTGGAACTGAACTTCAATCCGATATTAATAGTGATTTAAAAGCCTTGGCACTTTTTGAATCTATCCGAGCGCACGGTGCAGTTGAGATGGGGCTAATTGATACCTTGGAAGAAGCTGAGTCTCGTCAACATACTCCTAAGGTGGCATTTGTCGCTAAACCTCAAACCTATAAAGCATCAAGTGGTAAAACGGTTCCTGTTGAAGATACTGATCTTTTGGTTCGTGCCTTGTCGATGGGGCAGCTTCATCACGCCATGATGGGAACGGCTGCGGTTGCGATTGCTTCTGCTGCAAGTGTTCCGGGTACGTTAGTTAACTTGGCTGCTGGTGAAGGCCAACGTGAATCGGTGACCTTTGGCCACCCGTCAGGAACCTTAAAGGTAGGTGCGAAAGCGTTGCAGACCGAAAGTGGGTGGAAAATTGAGAGGGCGATTATGAGTCGTAGTGCTCGAGTGATCATGGAAGGTGCCATCCGTGTGCCTTTTCCTAAGTAAAGCGATTGTCGTGAACGGTTAAATTTTCACGAACACAACGCTGAGAAAAGAGTGCACCCAAGTGACACTGCTAAAAGCAAGGTGCTTGGACTAATGGATTAATCATGGAGGAGGCACTATGTCTGCTACGAATCGAATGAATAAAAAAACAGATTACATCACCGAATATCAATGGGCGAGGGAAGACCCTAATTCGTTCTGGGAAACACAAGCACAAGCGATCGATTGGTTTGAACCACCAAAAACGATATTACAAACTGACGATAACGGTATTGAACGTTGGTTTCCTGATGGGGTGATGAATACGTGTTGGTTGGCGTTGGATTATCATTGTGAAAATGGTCGCGGTGATAAAGTGGCGTTGATTTACGACTCGCCTGTAACGGGTACTCAGTCGTCCTACACTTACAACAAATTACGTGACCAAGTGGCAAAAGTCGCAGGCATGTTGGCAACGCAGGGCGTGACCAAAGGTGATCGTGTGGTTATTTATATGCCGATGATTCCCGAAGCAGCGATGGCAATGCTAGCGTGTGCCCGTTTGGGGGCTGTGCACTCTGTGGTGTTTGGCGGTTTTGCTCCTCATGAACTTGCAGTTCGTATCGAAGATGCTGAGCCTAAGGTGTTGATTACAGCGTCTTGTGGAGTCGAGATAAACAAGGTTCTGCCATATAAGCCAATGGTTGATCGAGCGATCATGGACAGCCGTTGGAAACCAGAAAAAGTCGTGGTATTCCAAAGAGAGCAATGTCTGGCTGAACTGAACCAAGATAGGGACGTACTTTGGCAGCAGGCCGTTGCGGATTCGCTACCACATAGCTGCGTTCCCGTTTTGGCAACCGATCCTTTATATATCCTCTATACATCCGGAACCACCGGTAAGCCGAAAGGCGTAGTCCGTGATAATGGTGGTCACGCGGTCGCGATGAAGTACTCGATGAGCACTATCTACGATATGCCGCAAGATGGTGTTTTTTGGGCGGCATCTGACGTGGGTTGGGTTGTCGGCCATTCCTATATTGTGTATGCGCCACTGATTCACGGTTGCACCTCTATTCTGTTTGAAGGTAAGCCGGTAAGAACTCCCGATCCAGGCGCATTCTGGCGTGTTTGTGAAGAATACAATGTTGATGTATTGTTTTCTGCCCCAACGGCGTTTAGGGCGATCAAGAAGGAAGATCCTGACGGGAAATTACTTGAGAACTATGATTTGTCGTCGCTTAAATCAATTTTTATGGCTGGTGAACGTTTGGACCCTCCGACATTAGATTGGGTGGAATCCCATACTAATAAGCCAGTTATTGACCATTGGTGGCAAACAGAAACAGGTTGGGCTATCTCCGCAAATTCTACAGGGCTGGAATCTTTGCCGGTTAAAGCGGGTTCTTCTACCAAGCCTGTACCAGGTTACCAAGTAGAAATTCTTAATGAATTAGGCGAAGTGGCTGAACCCCATCAACAAGGTTTTGTCGCGCTCAAGCGTCCTTTACCTCCGGGTTGTTTACCTACGGTCTGGCGCAACCATGATAGATTTGAATCCGGCTATCTGAGCCAATTCCCGGGTTACTATGTCTCCGGTGATGGCGGCTACCTCGATGATGAGGGATATTTGTTTATCATGGGGCGTATTGATGATGTGATAAACGTGGCAGGGCATCGTCTGTCTACTGGGGAAATGGAAGAGATCGTTGGTGGTCACCCCGCGATTGCTGAATGTGCCGTTGTCGGTATTCATGACGACTTGAAAGGGCAACTACCGCTTGGTTTAGTTGTGCTAAAAGATGGCGTGAAAGTTGATGATATTGAGTTACAAGCTGAATTAGTTGGTAAGGTTCGTAATGAAATCGGCGCTGTCGCCTGTTTCAAACGAGCTTTAGTTGTTGAGAGGTTACCGAAGACTCGTTCAGGTAAGATCTTGCGCAGAACCATTCGTCAAATTGCAGAAGGTGAGCAGTATGTGGTGCCTTCGACGATTGATGATCCGACAAGCTTAACTGAGATTGCCGAGAAGCTGGGTAGATAGTATCGGCATAAATAACGTCATTGGCGCTAAGTAGAATTAGGTTGAATCTGGGATATGAGTTGGCTTGCTTAAACATAACCATTAGTGATGTTTTACCTAAACTTTACTTTATTCATCTTACCAGACAGTTTGCTTATTATGACCTCATTGTGATTCCCACATATTGAGGTCACTCTATGCGAGCCTATTTTTTGCTTATCGCTTTACTTGCTAGTGGTGCAGTTGATGCTGCTACTTCAAAGGATGAGGTTAGCCGAGTGCTGCTAGAACCCCTGAACCACCCAAAAGTATTTAAATGTGTGTCCAAGACTGGCGTCGATTTATATCAAGCTGTGTTTGATATAAGAGATGGGGATGATTTTGACCCGATGAATTCCAAAATGATCGTCAATTCAAGAAAAGGTCACTACGAATATCAAATTCTGGGCGCGGTAAGGTCTGAAAGAGCAGGAGAGATCGTAGTGTTGACTCGACACGTTGGCGACAATGTTAAAGTTGCCGCTATGATCGATGAGGAGAATGGGAAAATACTTGGAATTGGTGATAAAAATCATTATCGAGATTGTGGTGTAAGGCCGCCTCCTAGTGCAGCAGATATGCAGAACTTTTGGTCGAAAGGCTAAAACAGATTATTAGATTATTAGATTATTAGATTATTAGATTACTAGAGTTATTGAGGCGGCCTTATCGGTCGTCTTTTTGTATCTACGGAAAAGTGATAAATCCAATATTTCCAAATAATGATGTGTTGATTGATTAATACATAGTCAATCATTATGTATCGCCTAAACTGGCCTTTATTTATCTCACTAAGCGTTCTGTTTAAGATAGCTTCATTCCAAACGAAACCAAAGCGAGACTCCTATGACATTCACTAAACCTTTCCTTTTAGCGACACTGATTGTGACTCTTTCTGGCTGTGCATCTCCTGCCACTGATAACGAAAATGAAAACGCAGCGCGTAATCGTGGTGCTATTGGTGGTGCTTTACTCGGAGCGACGGCTGGAGCGCTGACCGGAGACGCGAGCTTAGCGGTTAAGGGGGCTGCACTAGGAGGTGTAACAGGTGGAGTCGCTGGTTCGATGAAAGATACCGATGACGCAAGAAATGCTCAAAGAACTCAAGTGACTGCTGACGGTTTAGCACAAGATAATCGCACCGATGCTGAAAAGCGAGTTGCTGAGGTAGAAGCAGAGATTAAGCTGATTGAGTTGGAACAACAGCTTGCTGAACTGAAAACTGAGAAAGACAACGACGGAGCGTAACCGCTAGCTCTTATTCTCGTCTAATCACTTTAAAATAAGTTAAATCAAAAAAATGGTCACAATAATGTGGCCATTTTTGTATCTAAAATGCGCTGTTCAAACAATGAATTAATTCAATCACTTGTATAGATACTGACTGCAAGTAAACTAGACTCAATTTAGATACTAATTTGGTTTGAGAAGCGTACTCGTCATGAATGTCACCTTAAGGGCAGCAAAGCACACCGATCTAGAGCAACTTAATGAGTTGATGTTTGATCTCCACCACCATCATCATATTGCGTGTCCTGAGCATTTTAAAACAGCGGAAGAGATAGAACAGGAAAAGAGTATCGCACGATACTTAGATGACCCTGAATGTTTGGTGTACGTGGCATTAAGAGGGGAACTGATTGTTGGTTTTATTTCTGGGCACTTCTGTGAGCTGATCTCAACGGTGAGTAAGCCGGTTCAGATGGGCAGCGTTGATGAGCTTTTTGTGTTGCCTGAATACCGCAAAGCAGACGTAGCGAAAATACTATTGAATCGAATTGAATCAACGTTTGAAGATTATGGCGTGACACAGGTTTTTGTGGAGGTTTGGCACTTTAACTCACCTGCCAAGGACTTCTATCAAAAAATGGGGTTCACTCCTCACATTCAATGGATGAGGAAGTCTTTGCACAAAACATAGACAGCGATTTTGTGTGGGTTTGATTACACTAGGCAAAATGCCTTAGCAGACTTCTCTTTCTTCTTTATTTTAGGTAAATTCGTTGATTATTCGATATGTATTAACTTTTATTCTGTCTTTTTTGAGTGTGACTTCTGCTTGGGCTAATAACATGTTGCCCGATCATATCGCAGGTGCTTTGTGTGTCATTCGTGCTGATAACCAAATCGTGTTGGTTGACGAATTGATCACCGGTCATTTATCTCTGCCGGGTGGCACAGTTGTTTCTGGTGAGCCGCCAGCCGCCGCTGCGCAACGTGAAACATGGGAAGAGGCGGGGTTGTCCGTTACGGTCGGCGATGTATTGGGTTATACCGATAGCGCTGTTGTGTTTGATTGTGTTTCTGATTCTGAAGTGATCAGCTACAAAGCTCGAAATGAGTTGGGTGGCTTCGAGCTTCCTATTTGGTTCGCGCCTCATTATGGCGTAGAAGTGAGTAGGGCTATGTTATTACCTCCCACCGAACTGCAAGCCAATCAATATCGTTACCCAGAGCAGTGGGCAGAGATTAACGACCTGTTTTTATCAGCGACAGACCAACCGGTGACTTACGTTACTGAGTTGATGGGTGCCGCGCCAGCAATTCATCAAGTCGAGTTGAACTGGATTGTCTCACTTCAAAATGTGTTCGATACGATACCGAGTGTGTTTTCTATTACGGTACTGTTGACCGATTTGCTGGCGAAGCCATGGGTCTTTATCGTGATCTTGCCGCTGGTGGCTTGGCATTTTGGGCGTAACTTTGCATTGAAGTTTGGTTTTACATTGATATCGGTAACATTGCTTACTTTAATCGCCCATCAAGGTTTTGGTTTTCCTCGTCCACATGCCTACCTTCCAACCTTGAAGTTGGTGATGAGTAGTGGTTATAGCTTTCCTAGTCTGTTAGCTGCGTTGTGGGTTAGCTTAACATTGTTAGTACTTTGGAAGTTGGAACGTCTGTTTGAAACAAAGTCGCTGTTGACTGTCATTTTTGGTTTGTTGTGGATCATGTTGTTCAAAGCTTATTCGGGCAGTGCGTTCTTTAGCGATGTTTTGATGGGGGGCGTGCTAGGTGCATTAACAACTTGGCATATTGTGAGATTAGATTCGATACCCGATGTTGATATCAGCGCTTTATTGAGCTCTAAAGGTGTTTGGTGGGGGCTGTGTCTACTATCAATTGTTCTTACCGTTATTTGGCCATTGCCAACATTCTCTTTCTGGGTGGCAATTTTGATGACAATTGCATGCTTGGTTACGTTAACGGACTCTAAACCTCTAGTTGGTCAATTCTCATTCAACATCGTCTTTGGAGTTATGGTGATGTTACTTGCCGGTAACCTGTTGATCAGTTGGGGTGGAAGCTTCGTTTCATTTAGTGGTATCGCCTCATTTATCATTGAGACTTTGCGTTTTCCAATCCTAATTTTATTGGGTGTTGTGGCATTTCGCCTGCCTTGGAAAAGACAATAAAAGAAACTACGAATGAAAAAGAAGGCTGTGCAGTGCACAGCCTTCTTTATTTGAACCCACAGTCAAATGTGTTTATCTAACGTTTATGAGTTGAAGACAAATTGTTCAATCGCGACGGCTACACCGTGATCATCATTGCTTGCCGTAATGTGATCAGCCAACTTCTTGGTTTCTGCCATTGCGTTGTCCATTGCAATGCCAAGACCCGCGTATTCAAGCATATGATGGTCATTTTCAGCGTCTCCCATACAAATCACTTCTTCTGCATTAATGCCTAGGTGTTTAGCAATAGCTTCGATACCAACTCCTTTGTTTGAGTTAGGGTTTAAGAACTCTAAGAAGAATGGTGCGCTCTGTACGATAGTAAATTGAGTCTTAAGTTCTGGTGGTAATAGGCTGATTATTTCGGTCAGCTTTATTGGCTCAGCCACGATCATTGTTTTGATGATTTCGTGGTCGTCTTCTAGCTGAGAAAAATCGAACTCGGTAATCTCTAAACCGTTAATACGAGCTTCAATGGCTGTGTATTCATTGTTTTCAGGTGTGATTAATCCATGAATTTTACTGAATGCATGAACATAGCCACCAAGCTGTTCAGCAAGTGTTGCAATCTGTTTCGCTGCTTTACCATTGCTGATCTCGCTATGAATGAGTTCTTGTGTAGATACGTTTTGAACCATCGAGCCGTTGTAGAAGAGCACAAAGTCATCTTCGCCGTTGATCGAAAGTTCGTCTAACTTACTTTGCATGCCTTCTAAAGGGCGACCAGAAGCCAGAACCACTGTTACACCTGCAGCACGTGCTTTGGCAATCGCATCTTTGTTCTCTTGAGAAATTACTTTGTCACTGTTGAGCAGTGTGCCATCCATATCAAGAGCAATCAGTTTGTACATGTTGTTCCTTACCAAAAAATTAAAAGCTAACAAAATCTAATAGGCGAAAGGATAAGGGAACTTGAAAGTTCAGGCTAGGGGTTTGATCAACTCATTTATCGATACTCAATTGTTTGACCAAAAGGGGTAAGTGCTTTAAGGTCTGCGGTTGATTTATTTGACCAAATGATTGAGCTGAGGGAAAGTTGTACAAGATTAATGAAATGTTTGAAACTATCCAAGGTGAGGGCGTGTTTACTGGCGTTCCTGCTGTTTTTGTTCGTCTACAAATTTGTCCTGTAGGCTGCTCTTGGTGCGACACCAAACAGACTTGGGAAGCATTACGCGAAGATGAAACTAGCCTTGGCGATATCATGGTTAAGACAGAGGATTCACCCACTTGGTCAGCTATCGATGCTCAAGGGATTGTGAATGAATACATCAAGCAAGGTTATACTGCTAAACACATTGTGATTACTGGTGGCGAGCCGTGCATTTATGATCTTGTCCCTCTTACTGAAGCATTTGAGCAACACGGTTGTCGCTGTCAGATTGAGACCAGCGGAACATCAGAAGTCAAAGCAACCAGTGATACCTGGGTTACAGTGTCACCAAAGGTGGCGATGAAAGCGAAACTGGAAATCTTAGACAGCGCCTTACAACGCGCTAACGAGATTAAGCACCCAGTAGGCACTGGGAAAGACATCGAACAGCTGGATGGTTTATTGGAGCGAGCTGATGTTTCGAGTGAAACTGTTATCGCATTGCAACCAATTAGCCAGAAAGATCGCGCGACGCAGCTTTGTATTGATACTTGCATTGAGCGCAATTGGCGCTTATCAATCCAAACTCACAAGTATTTGAGCATCGCGTAGGTTGCATTTGTTTACTGGCCTAGATAAGTCGCTAGTAGAAGATTTTCGTAAGGATTTAAGATGAAAAAAGCAGTTGTAGTATTCAGTGGTGGTCAAGACTCCACAACATGCCTTGTTCAAGCATTAAAAGAGTATGATGAAGTTCACGCGATTACTTTTGATTATGGTCAACGCCATAAATTAGAGATCGAAGTGGCTCAGTCATTGTCGAAAGATCTTGGTGTGAAAGCGCACAAAGTGATGGATGTGACTCTTCTAAATGAGCTAGCTATTAGCTCTCTGACTCGTGACGATATTCCAGTGTCTCATGAGCTACAAGAAAATGGATTACCGAACTCCTTTGTTCCTGGCCGTAACATCCTTTTCTTAACGCTGGCTGGTATCTATGCATACCAGATTGGTGCTGAAACCGTTATTACAGGTGTGTGTGAAACTGATTTCTCAGGTTACCCTGATTGCCGTAATGACTTCGTAAAAGCAATGAATTCTGCGCTTGTACAAGGCATGGACAAGCAGTTTGATATCAAAACACCATTGATGTGGCTAAACAAAGCTGAAACATGGGCGATGGCCGATCAATATTCAGCACTTGAGCTTGTGAGAAATAAAACCCTGACATGCTATAACGGTATCATCGGTGATGGTTGTGGTGATTGCCCAGCATGTGAACTACGAAAGGTCGGCCTTAACGATTACTTAGCTGATCGTGAAAGTATTATGGCTGAGTTGGTTCGCAAACAGACTGAGTATAAATAGCTTCAGGTAGATCAATCGGCTCATTATAAGCATCAATTATGCAGTTTCGGCCGTTACTCTTTGCTTGATACAGCGCTTGGTCAAGAACAGAATATAGATCATCAAAGTCACTTAATGCGTTTGAGGTTGCTAGATAAGCAAAACTCGCGGTTACATTAAGTGGCTTTTTACTTTCAGACAAGAAGACACTGTTTGATATCGCATAATGCAGTTCTTCAACGCGCTCCCGAACCTCTGAAGGTTTGGTCTCGGTCAGCATGATAAGAAACTCTTCGCCGCCTAAACGTCCAAACAACTCATCTTTAGTTAAGTGTTTTCTTAGTTGGCTGCTTACGTGAACGAGCGCTCTGTCACCCGTAGGGTGGCCATGCTCATCATTAATCTGCTTAAATTTATCTAGGTCGAGTAAAACAAGCACGTGCTGTTTTTTGTTTTCTTTGCAATGTTTAACTCGCTTGATCCTACGAATTATTTCGGTGCGGTTGTACGCTTTGGTCATTGCGTCAATCGCGGCTCTCGCACGAATGGTTTTGTTTGCTACTATCGTGAAGCTGACAGCGCAAAGTAATACAACCATAATGATATTGTACATCCACCTTTGATGTTCCATCTTCTCAATTTGAAGGCGATCGAGGCTTGTCTGGTGTGTTAAGAAAGAGCTCTTTAATTCTTGCTCATATTTGGCGTGAGTAAGGTCAAGTGCTTCAAAAGCTAACCTGTTATCGATGTCTCTGGCTTCCATTTGTATGGCTGAGTGTCGTTGATAATAGTAGAAGGCCTGTTGGTAACTATTGAGTGATTGGTGAATGTCAGAAAGCTGAAGAAGTGCTTGCGCGACGTATTTTAGTCTTGTGACTTGCTCAGCTAACTCCAAAGCTTGCTGTGCATAGTTGAGTGCTTCAGTTGTCAGCTGTTGTTCTTCGAACATGTCACTTATTGCCAAATAAGCGTTGATACGAATTACATCATTGTTAAGCTCATTGGAAGCCGAAAGAGACTCAACCAAATAGGTTTTTGCTAACTCATAATCATGTGTTTGTGTGTAGGCCTTTCCCAAGCCTAAGTTTGTTAAAGCGATACCATAGTTGTGGGGAGACTCGCCTAACATTGCTTTGGCTTTTCGAAAATGATTTATTGCTAGTTCACTTTGATCTTGGCTGAGATACAAATCGGCTAGGCTATGATGCACTTGAGCTTTCATTAAATCAGAGGTGTCGGCTCTAAGTATGAGTGCTTCTTTAAGGTACTGTTCTGATTTTTCGTACTGTTTTAGTTCTTTGAGTAAGTTGCCGACATCGTTATAGATCCCAGAAATATCATGTCCCTGTGGAAATACGTTGATCAATGATAAGTAAGTATTTAACGCAGCTTGGTAGTCACTACGGAAATGGTGATTATTGGCGATAACCCTATAGATCGCGAATTTTGGTAATACTGGATCCACGATGTTTTGAAAATCAGTTTGAAGTGCAGAACAATAATAGTTCGCTTGATGATATTTAGCTTGTTCATTAAGAGAACGACATAATTGGTATTTTAGCAAAGCTCGCCCAGTAGAATCATTGCGTGATTGCATCTGTGTTAATAGCGTCAAAAATCCCTGTTGAGCGTCCTCATAATGACCTTGCCTGTCTTTCATTAACGCAGAAATAAAAGCTTTCTCTATTGCTTGGTATTCACTGTTGTTCGAATCAATACCATAGAATGGCTGCGAGCGATGACTCATGTAGTCGTATAATAATGATGAAAGGTAGAGCTTGTCTCCATAGTTACTTAAGCTCGTGTAACGTGTTTGCAGCATGTTCAATGCTCGGGAAGGGGAACGAGTTAAAGTGGATAAATAGAGCGCATTCCAATCAGCGTTGGATGTGGGTCCCAAATTCGTTTTTGAGTACATGATTGATGGATCGTTATGGCGATCTAGTGTCGATACTTGGCTATAAGAATCGAAGCTAGTTAAAAGCAGAAAGGTAATGAGAACGGAGTGAATCACAATAGACTATCAATCAGATAAAGAACGAAATTCTATTATTAGTTTGATGTTGCTTCAATTTTTGGATGGTATAAGTGGTGGTTTCTGCGAGTTGTATCTCTAATTCATCGATGGATATTAGAGAGATATCGGTCGTACGTGTCGTACGACCGATATTGGAAACTAGATGTATAATTTCGCTAGATCAGAAGGCTCAAGTTCTTTGCCTTCTAATGTTGCATTCCAGTTAGTACCAACAAGAACGCCGTCCTCAGCAAGAGTCAGTAGCCAATCTTCTACAAAGATATCTAGTGGGATTTCCAATACTTCAAAGTCAGCCCATTCTTCAACATTGTGAGTCTGAGCATCTTCTTTTGAAGACCAAAAAGGCATTACTTCGCTGCTTTCGAATTCACTTGAGTCACATGCTAGCCAACCCTCATCGTTACGAAGGCCCCATACCAGCTTAGTTTCTTGTGTTTCAGAAACGAAAAGTTCTAGATTTGCTTGAGTATCAGCAGTTAGTTTGCTCATGGATTAATTCTCTATGTTGATAACGTGGCAAGATTAACATTATAGACGGCTTAGGTATATGCTATTTAAGGATTTATAGGAGGACTGAAACGCTACCTAAAGGTAACGTTTCAGTTTGAGTAGATCGAGTTACTTTCCAATTTTTGTGAAGATATGCCACTCTTCTTTGATATTGCCTTTAAACCCGACAACGGTAGCGACAACTTTTCGATGGAGCGCATGGTTGATTTGAGTGTCATTACTACTAAAGGAACTGTCTCCATGCCCAACTATGTTGATTCTAGATGGCTGAATACCATTACTGATCAACGCTCGCCTTACATGGGATGCTCGTTCTTTTGACAACATCAAGTTATGTTTAGCGTTACCAACCTTACTTGCATAACCTTGTAATTGAATACTGGTGCTTTCATAGCGTTTAAGAAACGCAGCCATTTGTCTAATTTGACCAAGGAATACAGGGTTAATTTCTGTGGAATTGTTGGCAAATAAAATATGAAGTGCTTTCTCTTCCGTAGATTCGAAATACGACCCACAGCCATCATTGTCTATCTCAGCACCCATCTGTGTATCAATGCATAAATCGCGGGCGTTAATGACACCATCATTGTCGTCATCTTCAAGATCATAACTTTGCGTGATCTCTGGAAGCGCTCGATATTCGAACTCTTCATTGTTTGTTTCAGCTAAAATGTTGGTAGAAACAAACAGCAAACAAAGCGGAAATACAGTTTTTAGCAGCTTCATTAGTATTTCACCTTTTCGTTCCATTCTTGAGGGGTATCGACACGAAGTCCTATTAGTAAGTTGCCGGTCGCGTTCATGACTCGGTATTTCGCATATTGTTCATCATACTTGGCATCCAAGTAACCTTTACGAGCTTCAAAGAGTTCATTCTCAGTGTTAAGTAAATCCAATAAGGTTCGTTTACCGATACGGTATTGTTTCTCGTAAGAGATGACCGTATCTGATGCTGAGTCTACGTGATCTGATAAGAATTCTTTTTGTTGGACGGTTAAATCAAGCGCGCTCCATGATAAGCGCAGGCTTTCTTCCACGTTACGAAACGTACTTTCACGCAGGTCTTTGGCTTTATTCAGCTGGTAAGCTGCACTTTCAGCGCGATCTTGATCAGCTCCGCCGTTATACAGGTTGTATCTCAGGCGAACCATCGCGGAAAATTCGTCACTGCTGCCTTCGTTGCCACCTGCATCATCACGCCAGGTTTGTGCCGCTTCGAAAGAAACCGTCGGATAATTTGTGCTTTTTGACTGTTTGTATTGGAACTTAGCTGAATCTACATCGGCTTGGGCAATCTTGATAACAGGATGTTGGTTAAAAGCCTTTGCAAGCGCACCGTCGACCGTGTAGGGAATAGCTCCCGCGTCTGCTCGGGGAAAGGTCAACCCTAATGGAGACTGACCAACAATGCGTTTGAATTGAGTGTGTGTATCAAACAAATTGTTTTGCGCTGCAAGTAAATTACCATGCGCTTTTGCAATACGAGCTTCAACCTGAGACATATCAGCGGTAGATCCGATACCAGACTCAACACGTTTTCGAATATCTCTGTAGATATCTTTGTGCGTAGCTAAGTTGTTTTCAGAAAGAGATAATACTTCATAAGCCTTCACGGCATCTAGGTATACTTTGGTGACTTCGAGAGCGATATCTTGGGCGTTTGAGAGCAATTGATAGCGAACGGATTCTGCATCAGCCGCGGTACGATCTATGTCATTAGAAGTGTTAGAGCCATCCCAAATTAATTGAGTCAACGTAATTGTCGCTTCTTTACGTGTCAGATCTGTTGAATCTTGATTGGTCACCAAGTCGGTATGTTCGTAACCAATTCCGCCATCTAGATCTATACTTGGACGATAAGCACCACCTGAAGCGTCATTAATATAACGTTTACTAACATACTCATTATATGCACTTTTAATGTCAGGATTGCTCTCCAACGTAAAAGCGACGGCTTGTTCTAGAGTTTGTGCCGCAGCTGGAAAGGCCATTGCGATGGCTAAACTTAATGTAGTTGTTTGAATCCTATTCAATTTGCATCTCTCCAAAATGAGTCACATCTGAGTTTTAATTTTGCTAGATAATATACAAAATTTAGATGAACCGCCAAAAAAATCACGATCACTACGATTGTGCTCGTAAATGGTTGTCAATTTGTTAACCGATCACTGTGCGTTCTATGGTGTTTTTAAGCACTTACAACGTCTACTAATATCTCAATTATTTTACGTTAACACAATAACTTATCTCACTTTTGAGAGTGTTTTAAATGTTGTTCTGTGTGATCTTTGTCATTGGTGTGTACATGGCTTTGTTAAATAATGCATTCATAACTATGAATTATATAGTTTTAAGTGTTATATTTTACCTAATATTATAAATAAAATGTCACTATTTTGACGTTTTGATTGAAAATCGGTTTTAGGGGTTTATATGGACATGACAGTATTGAATGCGAGCGGTGCATTGGCACTTGGTCAACGCATTGTTATTTCGGTAGATGGTACAATCAAAATTTTAGACGATGGCCAGCCCTTGCAAGCTGGGGATGTCGTTTTAGAATCCCAAAATGGAAGCTCTGAACCTCAGATTTCAGTCAAGCGTTTTTCGCCTGAAGATGGCGGTGAGGTTGAGCTCGACCAAGACATTGCAGATATCTTTGCCGCATTAGAAGAAGGTCAAGACCCAACTGAGCTAGGTGAAGAGTTCGCAACGGCAGCTGGTCAAAACGGTTCAAGTTTGGCTTCTAGCGGAACTATTGAACGTGATGGTGAAGAAACCATTCCTGGTACAGAATTCGTTACTACGGGTTTTGAAGCGCTGGGTATGTCCAGAACTCAAAGCTTGAGTCTTCTTGATGCTTTCCGCTCGATTGACCAACCTAACAACGCCCCTACCTTTGTTGACAACAATAACTCTCCTGTCGGCGACACTCTCTCATTTACAACCGAGGAAGACACGCCAGTAAACGGAACCCTTTCAGCTTCAGACGAAGACGGTGACTCTCTGTCTTTCACCAAAGCCACTGATCCCTCAAACGGAACTGTTGTTGTCGATGAAAACGGTGACTGGACCTACACACCTAATGAAAACTACAACGGTGATGATAGCTTTACGGTTGTTGTCTCCGACGGCCAAGGTGGCACGGACACCATAACCGTCAATGTCGGCGTTACTCCAGTCAATGACTTACCTGTCGGTGAAGATATTTCAGTCACCACAGATGAAGATACTCCAGTAAGTGGCTCAATCACTGCAACAGACGCAGATAACGATCAGTTAACGTTTAGCAAAGGCACAGAACCGTCGAATGGCTCGGTAGTCGTTGACGAAAATGGTAATTGGACATACACCCCGGACGAGAACTACAACGGAAGCGATAGCTTTACTGTTGTGGTTGATGACGGTCAGGGTGGTACAGATACAATCACTGTTGATGTTGGGGTTACGCCAGTAAATGACCAATCTTCATTTGATGCGCAGACGGTGACGTACGCGGAAAACCAAGTTGAAAACGCGGTGGTTGGCAGCGTATCAGGCAGCGACCTAGATGGCGTGAGCAATTACCAGTTCAAACACAGTGACGACACATTAAGCAACACTAGTCAAGACGGCTTCTACACCATCGATGCTAATGGTGATATTAGCATTACGGCAGCGGGCATGGCAGCGGACGTGAACGATTTCGAGAAAGGGGATAACAGCGGCGACTACCAAGTGGTGATGACCGACAGTAGCGGCTCTACAGCTGAAGCGATGGTGACGCTGAAAGAAACGAACGTGAACGACAACGACACGGTCATCGATAAAGCGACAGATACGTTCGAGTATGCGGAAGGCACGGCAGCGGGCGTAACGCTGGGCACGGTCACGGCGACCGACGCCGATGGCACCAACATCGAGTACAGCATCGCTGACGCAAACAACGTGTTCCATAATGGCGAAGCGCTGTATACCGTGAATGAGCAGACCGGTGAGGTCAGCCTGACGGATGCGGGTTATGCCGCGTTCACCAACGACTACGAGTTGGATGACAACAGTCATACAATCACAGTGACGGCGACGGGCACGGACGGTTCGGGCGATAACACGGTTGATACGATCGAGGTGACGCTGAAAGAAACGAACGTGAACGACAACGACACGGTCATCGATAAAGCGACAGATACGTTCGAGTATGCGGAAGGCACGGCAGCGGGCGTAACGCTGGGCACGGTCACGGCGACCGACGCC
>NZ_CAWQUW010000005.1:197343-212016 GCF_963898195.1 Vibrio sp. L3-7
CGTTCACCAACGACTACGAGTTGGATGACAACAGTCATACAATCACAGTGACGGCGACGGGCACGGACGGTTCGGGCGATAACACGGTTGATACGATCGAGGTGACGCTGAAAGAAACGAACGTGAATGAAGGGCCAACCGCCGTCGATGGTATTATTACAACCAACGAAGACACTTCAATCTTCATCGCTTGGAACTCGTTCGGTGTTAGCGATGTTGATTCACCTGATTCAGCTCTAGGTATTGAGATTACAGATTTACCAGACAATGGTCAGTTCGAGTATTTCGGTGATGACGGTCAGTGGCATGATATTTCGGTTGGTCAAGTTATTGACAAGGGCGAGTTTGATGCAGATAGAGTTCGCTTTACTCCGGATGAAGATGAATCTGGGTACGATAGCCACTCGACTCCAGGCATCGGTGATCAACAACAAGACTACGCACAGATTGGTTTCAAACCAACTGATGGCGTAAACGTAGGCGAAGAGTCGACTGTTGCGATAAATGTTACTCCAATTGCTGACGCGCCTAACTTGTTCACCAGCATCGATGGAATTCAACTTCCGGACCAACAATTCAACGTAAGTATGTGGAATGGTGTCTCTGTTGGTTATCAATATGGTGTTGGTAATGGTGTGGACCCTGATACCTTGATAAATGTCATCGATGGTTTGGATAGCAACAGTAGTTCTCTAAGTAATGTCAATGATGTGCGTGATGCTAGTCAAGGTGCAGGTCAAGCTACACTCATCACTGGCTTAATCTATTTAGAAGCAGGTAAATCTTATGATTTCGTTGGTAATGCGGATGATAGTTTAGCGATAAAAATTGGTGGTGAGCTTACAGATGATGCTCGATGGGGAGACAGTAGTGGGAGTATCCAAGGAATTGCATTTACACCGACTGTGTCAGGTTTCTATCCGATAGAGGTTTACCACCATAACCAGAGTGGTCCTGGTAATTTCGATGTCAACGTTTCTGTTGATGGCGCGAGCCCTGTCAACTTAGACAACACAAATTTTGGCGTAGTCAGTGATGTATCTCAGCTCGATAATATTGATATACGTACATCACAACTAATTAATGAAAATGGCGTTGAGCTCTATCAGGTCTATACAACGAATGAAGGTCCACAAGACACGCGTATTCCACTGACGGAGTTGCAAGCATCTTTAAATGATACTGATGGTTCAGAAAGTTTGGCTGTTAATGTTAGTGGTTTCCCTATTGGTTCTGAGCTAAGTGATGGAGTCAATTCTCACACATTCACTAGTACCAATGAGACATTTGATATCAGTAGTTGGGATATGACAAGTCTAACGATCTTACCGCCTTCGGGAAGTCACGACGATTTTACTATTGATGTCGAAGCGATCGCTAGTGAAAAGGATTCAACAAGTACTGCTACGACTACGACCAGTATTGATGTGGTTGTTCATGAATACAATGCTACAAATACGCTGCCAGATACTCGTACTGTAGATGAAGATACAAGTATCTCTGGTAACGTTTTAACAAACGATACTGATACAGATAACACATTATCACTGCAGTCAATTGAAGTAGGAGGAACTTCCTATAACGTTGGTGACACTATCACGCTAACCGGTGGTGAGTTGACGGTTGAGCAAGATGGTAGTTACTCGTTTGTACCATCTGATCATTGGTCAGGTAACGTTCCGACAGTGACTTACACTACAAACACTGGTGTAAGCGATACTCTCGATATTACGGTCAGTGCGGTTGCTGATGCTCCTCGCGTAACTATTGCGGTCGGGGACCTGCAACAATCACAAGCTGTGCCTGAATTCGGTACTTCACCTAGTGATATTAGAGACCTTGTAAGTAGCGGTGAGACATCTATTGGAGGTATCCACTTTGAGCACGTTGTTCAGTCGTCAGTTTTGAATAATGGCAATCAAGGTGGTGACTTGATGGTAGCGCCTGACAATGAAACCAACCAACTGTTTGTTGGCGATCAGCAAGCTTTAAGTTTGAACCAACAGGGGAGCGACACATTTGTAGGTACTAGTGGAAATGATGCATTTCACGGTGGTAATGGGTCTCAGGATAGCGAAGTAGAAACTGATACTGTTATTTATCAGGGCAAATTGTCTGAATACGAGCTTGATTTTAGAGGCCTAGAACATAGTCAAGTACCTTATTGGTTAGTTAAAGATTCTCTTGAAAGAGACACATCTAGTGACAATTCGCCTTCCACCGAAGATGGTGACCATTTATATGGTATTGAACGTATTATTTTCTCGGATTCGATAATCGAGATTGATAACGAGACTGGAGAATATACGGTTCTTCAAGACAGTGTAATACCACTAGATATTTCAGCGGAACTTGTTGATAACGATGGAAGTGAATCGCTAGGTAATGAATTTACTCTTGAAGGGATTCCTCAAGGCGTTGAGTTGTACGTCGGTGGTCAGCTTATATCTCCAAATATCGACGGGTCGTATTCTATTGTTATACCAGCTTCTGGTGATGTTAATGCAGAGCTTAGAATTCCTTACTCTTATGAAGGCGATTTAGATTTTGAGCTTTCTGTATCTGCCTCATCTTCCGAATTGGTTAATAGTGACGAAGCAATAACTAACACATCGACAGATATAAGCTTCAGAAGCTATAGTTTGGAATCTGGTTCCCACGGTGATGACAATATCAAAGGGACAGAGAACAACGATTTGATTGTTGGTGACGTTCAAGGGATTCAAATTGTTGCCGGTGAAGACTACAACATCGCATTTATTCTCGATACGTCAGGCAGTATGGGAAGAGATGTTGAAACCGCAAAAGATGAACTGTTAGTTGTTTTTGATGCGATTTTAGCTAGTTCACAAGGGCAACATTCTGGTCAGGTTAATATTCTAATCACGGATTTTTCAGATAACTCTAATACGTCAGTATCTGTCGATTTGAGTAGTCAGAACCCAAGAGAGCAATTTATTGCAGCACTCAATGCCATTACTGATGCTGGCGGAGGTGGTACCAATTATGAAGCCGGATTCCAATCTGCAGTTGAATGGTTCGCTGATCAAAACAGTGGGAACAACATTTCATATTTCATTTCTGACGGAGAGCCAACTTCCTTTACTGACAGTCGGTTAATGAAAGATGAGTTCGATGAAATATTGATCGATTATGATTCGAGTACGAACCAAGTTATAACACTGGCCGATTTATTGCCTGCCGGATATACAAGTGGTGTTGTTAATTATCAAGGTAAAGTATTAATCGATGATAAGCACAAGTTATATTCACCATTAACTGGAGAACGAATTGGTGACTTAAGCATTAATGGTAATTCTTACGATTATTACGACAAGGGCGGAGTCAACAAACAAGGGCAACACATGTATCAACTGCTTGCATTGATGTCATCTGTTGACGCTATTGGGCTAGGAAATTCATTAGATGAAGATGTTCTTGAAGATTATGATTCTGATGGTTTAGTGGAAACGTCAATTGATGTTTCCACATTATCAGAGGTTATTCTTGGTAAAGAAGTGAGTTTGTTGCAAGGTGAAGACCAAATTGATGCTTTAGCGGGTGATGACATCATGTTCGGAGATCTAGTGCAATTTGACGGTATTTCAGGGCAGGGCGTTGCAGCGATACAGAAGTATGTCGCTCAAGAAACTGGTGAGCAATTATCTTCTGTGTCAGCGCGAGATATACACGATTATATTTCTGATAACGTACAAGATTTTGACCAATCTAGAGCTAACGATAAGGATGATGTGTTATCGGGCGGCGAAGGCGACGATATTCTCTATGGTCAAGGTGGAGATGATGAGCTAATTGGTGGCTTGGGGGATGATATTTTAGTTGGTGGCGACGGTGATGACTTGTTCCAATGGATTGACCAACCGTTCCAAGATGACGTTGATACAATTACCGACTTTGCTTTGGGTGAAGACCATTTAGATGTCTCTCAGCTATTACCAACCGAAAATACGATGTCAGATTTGCTTGAGCATATCACTATTGAAAAAGTTGATAATGGAGGGGGAGATAAAGACCTCGTTATTACAATTTCAGAAGATGCAAATAATAGTGGTCAGACACAAACGATTGTTCTCGATAACACTGGAAACCAGTTTGACTCTGTGAACGCTCAAGGTGATGGTAGTGTGATAAGCAGTGATTTGAGTAACTTGGTTAATCAACTCTTTGTGAACTTACCCGACCAATAACAAAAAAGGGCCGAAAGGCCCTTTTTTAATGTGTCTGTTTTGTTATGTCAACTAGCTTCTAAAGTACTAGAATTAAAGCACCTTACAAGCAAAACCTTTCAGATAGAAACCTTCTGGGTAAGCTGTATCGATCAAGTGATCGGCAGCTTGCTCGAAGCGTTCAACAAACTTCACTGTTCTGCCCGCATCTAGAGCGGCGTCAGCGATGATTTTTTGGAATAGGTCAGCACCCATCAAGCCTGAGCAAGAGTAGGTGAGCAGGGTTCCACCTGGTTTAAGGATTTGCATCGCGAGCATGTTAACGTCTTTATAGCCGTTAGCACCTGATGTTAGGTTGTTCTTGCTTGAAACAAACTTTGGTGGATCCATGATCACTACGTCGAACTTAGTGCCTTGGTCTCGGTATTCGCGAAGCAGTTTGAATACGTCTGCGTTTAGGAATACAGCACGCTTTTTCGAGATGTCGAACTCATTCAGTTCAGCGTTGAACTTAGCTGTATCAAGAGCTAGTTGAGATACGTCTGCGTTGATCACACGCTTTGCGTTGCCTTTAAGTGCGTAAAGGCCAAAACCACCGGTGTATGAAAAACAGTTAAGGACATCTTTGCCTTTAACGTACTTCATAGATTCTTTGCGGCTATCACGTTGGTCCATGTAGAAGCCAGTTTTATGTCCTTCCATGATGTTCACGCTGATCTTCACGCCGTTTTCTTCAATGACTACTGACTTAGGTGGCTCTTCACCGTGAAGTACACCAACAACCTGTTCTAAGCCCTCTTTTTTACGAACTGCTACGTCAGAGCGTTCGTAAATATTACACTCAGGGAAGCACTCAACTAACGCTTCAACGATAATGCTCTTGTTGAACTCTGCGCCAGCGCTCAGTAGTTGGCAAACTAAGAAGTCTTGGTATTTGTCGATAGTAATACCTGGCAGGCCGTCAGATTCAGCCGCCGTTAATCGGTATCCCGTTAGGCCGTCACGTTCGATGATATCTTCACGTAGTGATTGTGCGTCTTTAAATCTTTTGATGAAAAACGCTTTATTGATTTCTTCCTTTTCAAACGTCCAAACACGAGCGCGAATTTGAGATTCTGGTGAGTAAGCTGCTTTTGCGAGCCATTGACCATTTTGAGTATATACGTCTACAGTTTCACCTGATTGTGGCTCGCCTTCGACTTTATCGATACCGCGTGAAAATACCCAAGGGTGTTTGCGGCGTAGTGATTTGTCACGGCCTTTAGCTAGATGAATTGAAGGAGTCATAATTTACTCTGTTTGTTGAATTTGAAGGAGGGGTATTGTCGGGGAAGTCCAGTTGAAAAGCAAATAGGAAAGGGCTGCAGAAGCAGCCCTAATAACGTTTTTTAATGAATAAGCTGACAGCTATGATTAATACCTCAGCGGTCAGATATCAGTATTAAGCCTTTAAGCCTGTCAGCAATTCTTCCATTGTGTCGCTCTGCTTACGCAGTTGATCAACATTGGAATTGCTCTTGCTGATCATTTCACAGATGTTATCTGATTGATGACGAATCTCTTCAACACTTTGAGCGATGTTATCAGCAACAACACCTTGCTCTTCCGCAGCTGTAGCAATTTGAGTACTACTATCAGAAATGGATTGATTTTTTTCTGCTAAAGATCCGATTTCAACGTTCACTTCCGACATTAATGTTTGGCCTTCATTTGCGTTGTTAACCGTTATTTCCATTAATTTCGTCAGTGACTGACTGTTACGTTGTAATGATTCAATCATGCTTTGGATTTCAACCGTTGCTTGTTGCGTTCGTCCTGCTAGAGCGCGAACTTCGTCTGCAACGACAGCAAATCCACGGCCTTGTTCACCAGCACGAGCAGCTTCGATTGCTGCGTTTAATGCCAGTAAGTTCGTTTGCTGTGAAATACCATTAATTGTGGCGACCACCTCATCGATCTGTGCAGCATTCGCATCGAGTTCTTCTACAGCTTGTGAAGCGGATTGGATCTCTTGAGAGAGGCTAGAGATAGAATCCAAAGTATTAGAAACCTTTAGTTGTCCACTTTGTGCGACACCGCGAGCATCCATCGTTTGAGAGCTAGACTCATGAGCTAGGTTTGCTACCTCGCGAATGGTCGCGGCCATCTGTTCTGTGGCACTTGCTAAGCTATTTAGATGTTCTTGCTGATTACCCGAAATGTTTGAGCTTTGTTGTGTTGATTGATTTAAATCCGAACTGATCTGTTGCATGAGTGCTACAGATTCCTGAATGGAAAGAACCATGTTTTGCTCGCGCTCGGCTACTTTGTCGATGGTAATGGCAATTTCGCTAAACTCATCGCGAACTAAGAAGTAGTTCATACGACAGGTTAAGTCGCCATTAGCAAGCGTGTTCAGAGCTTTGTTTATCGAGAACATCGCGCCACCAATGAAAGTCATGATGTAATAAACACCAAGCGCAATTAGGGTGAGAGTAACTGCGATGATAGAAACTTGAGTCGTAGACAATGCTGACCAAAGGTTTTGGTCATGGCTTGCAACCAAGCTGAATGCACCGTTCATAACTGAGACGGAACCAACACCATAGCCTAAAGAGATGGTTTCAGAATTGCTGACAAGCTGAGCAACCTGATCTTTAGTGAGCTGACCAGCTTCGATAAGCCCTTTCATCAAGAGCATTTCTTCTTGATAAAGGTAGGCAAGTAAAGAGTCTGCGGCGCTATCTAAAACAAGAGTTAATATAACCAAGGCGAGAAGAGGTAATAAGAAGAGTAGATAGAACTTTTCTTGGATTTTTAGGTGAATGAGATATTTGTCAATCCAACGAAATGGGATTTCTTTCATAATCGTTATACTCGAAGTAAGTCCACCAATAAGCGGTGAATGAATAGAGTCGCAACTATATCATTCATACAATTTATGAGGCAACGTTATGGAAAGTTCACAATATATTTTTGTCGTATCAGGCGTAGTTCAGTGTGTTGGTTTTCGCTATCACACCAGTAGGCAGGCACAAACTCTGGGCATTTCAGGCTATGCAAAAAACCTAAATGATGGCCGAGTTGAAGTGCTAGCTGTCGGAAAGGGTAAGGAAATAGAGAAGTTCCACGCTTGGCTCAATATTGGCCCTTCGAGTGCGACAGTAGACTATGTAGTGATGCATCAAGTTAAAGAAAGTGAGCGGCAGGATGTACGTATGGGGGAGTTTAAAATACTGTAGCTAGCGCACTACAGTATTTACCCTTTACCTTGAGAATAAAGCAACTTAAAGCTGTTTAAGCTTTACAAGCATTTTGCTGGTTTAGGTAAACCAGCGAGCTTGGTTGCTTGTTTAGCGGGGCCTTTCTTGAATAATTTGAATAGGTACTTACTGTTACCTTTCTCTGGGCCGTGCGCTTTTTCCATCGCTTTAACGAGCATACGAACAGCTGGAGAGGTTTTGAACTCTTCGTAAAAGCTTCTTACAAAATGTACCACTTCTAAGTGCGCATCGGTCAGTTCAATTGCCTCATCTTGAGCAAGAATCTCAATCATACCTTCTTCCCATTGTGTGTAGTCCAATAGGTAGCCTTGAGCGTCGGTTTCGATTTGCTTGCCGTGATATTCAAACATGTTTAATCCAGAATCAAATTTACTATGAGGATAGGGTACATGACCAAGTTTACCTTGCTCAATAGATATTGTAGTTATCCACGAAATATTATACCTATAGGCACAAAAAAGCCCAAGAGACAGGCTCTTGGGCTACGTTTTCAGTGTTGAATGATTAGTCGTTACTGTTCATGATGCCTAAGATACTTAGTAGGCTGATGAAGATGTTGTAGATAGAAACATACAAGCTAATCGTTGCTGAGATGTAGTTCGTTTCACCACCACGGATAATGCTTTGCGTTGTTAGCAAGATAACACCAGTCGAGAACAGGATGAACATACCGCTCATTGCTAATGATAATAGAGGCATTTGTAGGAAGATGTTTGCAACCATACCTACCAGCAGTACAACGAAACCAGCCATTAGCATACCGTTAAGGAATGAAAGATCACGCTTAGTTGTAAGTGCGTAAGCTGACGCTGCCATGAATGCTAATGCAGTACCACCTAGTGCGGTTAGGATGACATCACCCATACCTGCGCCAACGTACATGTTTAAGATTGGACCGATGGTGTAGCCTAGGAAGCCTGTAAACAGGAACGTGAAGACTAGACCCATGCCGTTGTCACGGTTCTTCTCAGTTAAGAAAAGTAGACCGTAGAAACCAACTAGCATGATAATAAGACCAGGACGAGGAAGGTTCATCGCCATAGATACGCCTGCTACTACAGCAGACCAAAGTAGTGTCATAGACAGTAGTGCGTATGTGTTACGCAACACTTTATTGGTTTGCAGAGCACTTTCTTGAGTTGCTGTGCGTGAAAACATAGGGCTGTTCATAATCTTCCTCGTAAGGTGACTTCAATAGTTATTAGTACATTTATGGGGCTGAAAGTTCGAAAAATCAAGTCTTTCATTCCTTTTGTATACTTAAAATAATAATCAAAATAGTCGTCTAAGTGTTCGTCAAGATGTAACAAATTATTACAAGCGTTTCATCGCTACAACTTAAAGAAGCTTTTAATCACGAAAAGGCGACCGAAGTCGCCTCTGTTTATATCAGTATAGTATCACATTAATGGTGTAATATTTGACTCAAGAAGTTCTGAGTTCGATCTGATTGAGGATTTTCGAAGAAATCAACAGGGTTATTTTCTTCAATAATTTCTCCTGCATCCATAAAGATAACACGGTCAGCGACCTCTTTTGCAAAACCCATCTCGTGCGTTACACACAACATCGTCATGCCTTCTTCTGCAAGTTCAACCATTACATCCAGTACCTCGCGCACCATCTCAGGGTCGAGTGCTGATGTAGGTTCGTCAAACAACATGACTTGAGGGTTCATACATAAAGAACGCGCAATTGCCACACGTTGTTGTTGACCACCAGAGAGCTGCCCCGGGAACTTATCGGCTTGCTCTGGTATTTTTACACGTTCGAGAAATTTCATCGCGATCGCTTCGGCTTCTTCTTTCGGCATCTTCTTCACCCAAATAGGTGCTAGGGTGCAATTTTCCAATACGGTTAGGTGAGGGAACAGGTTGAAGTGCTGGAAACACATGCCCACATCGCGTCGAACCGCTTCAATGTTTTTCAGGTCTTCCGTTAGCTCATTGCCGGACACAAAGATATGGCCTTTTTGGTGCTCTTCTAATCGGTTAATACAACGAATCATCGTTGATTTCCCTGAACCTGAAGGACCACAAATAACGATTTTTTCGCCTTTTTTAACTTCCAAGTTGATGTTTTTAAGAACGTGGAACTCACCGTACCACTTGTTCATGTCTTTTAACTCGATCATAAGACCTTGAGAGTTGTTTTCTGTTTGCTGCGTCATAATACGTCCTTGATCTTGTTAATTATCGTTTGTGACCGGTGTGAAGTTTGTTTTCTAGCCAGATCGAATACCTCGACATGCCAAAACAAAACACCCAGAACACTAACGCGACAAATACATAACTTTCTGTGGAGAAACCAAGCCATTCAGGATCGGTATTCGCGGCTTGGCCTATCCCTAGTACATCAAACATACCGATAATCAAAACAAGACTGGTATCTTTGAACAAGCCAATAAAGGTGTTCACAATTGAAGGAATCGTGATTTTTAGAGCTTGAGGAAGAATGATAAGCCCGGTCTTTTTCCAGTAGCTTAACCCCAATGCATCAGCTGCTTCGTATTGACCCTTTGGTATTGCTTGTAAACCACCACGAATTACTTCTGCCATGTAAGCCGCACTGAACAGCACAACACCGACAAGCGCCCTGATCAGTTTGTCAGTTTCCATCCCTTCAGACAAAAATAAAGGTAGCATTACCGATGCCATGAATAGAACCGTGATAAGCGGAACACCACGCCAGATTTCAATGTAAACGGTACACATACTGCGGATTATCGGCATGTCTGAACGTCGACCTAGCGCTAGCGCTACACCGATTGGTAGAGAAACAACAATACCGACGAGAGCAATGATTAATGTAACCAGTAATCCGCCCCATTTATGTGTATCAACCACTTCCAACCCGAAGATACCGCCGTAAAGAAGACCAGCGATCAAGAAAGGGTAGATGTTTACAAAAAATAACCAGATCCACGTACGTTTAGGTGTTTTTTCGTAAGCTAATATAGCGACAAAAAAGGCTAAAGTTGCGTAAAAAAGGCGAGGTCGCCACAGCTCAGCTTCAGGGTAGAAGCCATACATGAACTGGTCCCAACGAACGCTAATAAAAACCCAACAAGCGCCATCACTTGTACAGGCATCTCGAGTTGTTCCTATCCAATCAGCATTAATGAACGCCCAATCTGCTACTGCCCAAAGTAAAGTGAAAGCAAAGTAACCAAGAATAACGGTTACTACACTGTTTACTGGTCCATTAAATAGATTTTTTCGTAACCAACCGACAGGACCAACGGTATTCGCTGGAGGCGGAAGGTCAGGTTGAAATTGATGTGTACTCATCTTATCTCTCCACCAACGCTACTTTGCGGTTGTATATGTTCATTAGAGCGGACGTTAATAGGCTTAAGGTCAGGTAGACGCCCATTGTCATCGCGATTACTTCGATAGCTTGCCCTGTTTGGTTCAATGTTGTGCCTGCAAATACAGAGACAAGATCGGGATAACCAATTGCCATCGCCAATGATGAGTTTTTGGTCAGGTTCAAATACTGACTGGTTAGTGGTGGGATAATAATTCTTAATGCCTGTGGAATAATCACAAGCTTAAGTGTTCTCGAACGTGGGATACCTAGAGACATCGCAGCCTCTGTTTGTCCATGGTTTACAGCATTTATACCTGAACGAACAATCTCCGCGATGAATGCTGCTGTGTAGATACTTAAAGCAAGCATTAACGCGGCAAGCTCAGGAATGATGCTAATACCGCCTTTGAAGTTAAACCCTTTCAAAACAGGGTATTCAGCCGAGATAGGCATGCCCATAACAAAATAAGTGATTAGTGGTAAGCCAACAATCAATGCTGCTGCGATACGCACCATCGGCGTTTGCTGACCCGTTAATTTCTGCTTATTGTTGGCCCAAATGTTGATGAAAAATGTAGCGACGATTCCGGCAATTAATATCGCGATGACAATGCTGCTGCCTTGCTCCAATACTGGTGCAGGAAAATACAAACCACGAACGTTCAAGAAAATGGCTTCGCCAAGACTCATACTTTGACGAGCTGAAGGCAATGCTTGTAAAACGGCGAAATACCAGAAAAATATTTGTAGAAGAAGAGGGATATTTCGGAATATCTCAATGTAGACAGCTGCAAATCGGCTAACTAACCAATTCGAAGAGAGTCTAGCAATACCCATACTAAAACCCAGTACCGTGGCTAACATGATGCCCAGCACTGAAACCAAAGCGGTATTGAGAAGACCGATAAAGAAAGTACGACCGTATGAGAACGTTTCGTCGTATTCGATGAGGGTTAAGCCGATACCAAAACCAGCTTCTTGGGATAGAAAATCAAAACCAGTGGCGATACCACGGGAGTCTAAGTTAGTGAGTGCGTTATTTACAATCGTGTAAAAGAAAGCGCAGAGAGCTCCGACAGCGAGAATTTGGAAAACGATTGAGCGAAAAGTGGGGTTGTAAAATAGGTTGGCACTTTTGGGCTGTGGCTTTGCCTGAGCTGGAGAAATAGTTTCATTAGGTTTCATACTACTATAACCTCAAATCCATTTAATAAATAGGGCGGAAAACTCCGCCCTAATTGATGCTTGAAAATTTATTAACGGATTGGTGGAGCGTACATAAAGCCGCCCGCATTCCATAATGCATTTACACCACGAGAAATTTGAAGTGGAGAACCTGTACCAACAGTACGTTCAAAACTCTCACCATAGTTACCGACTTGTTTAATTACTTGGTAACCCCAGTCGTCACGAATGCCAAGGCCTTTACCTTTAGGACCGTCTACACCAAGAATACGTTTGATGTTTGGATCTTTTGACTTAAGCATTTCGTCAGCATTTTTAGAAGAGATGCCATATTCTTCAGCGTTAATCATTGCTGAAAGTGTCCATTTAGCTACGTTAAACCATTTGTCATCATCTTGGCGCACTACAGGACCTAGTGGTTCTTTAGAGATGATTTCAGGAAGTACTTGTGCAGACTTTGGATCAGCAAGATTCAGGCGAAGTGCGTACAGACCAGATTGGTCAGTCGTTAGTACGTCACAACGACCAGCGTCGAAACCTTTAGATGTTTGCGCTGCTGTATCAAATACCACTGGCTTGTAAGTCATGCCACTGTTACGGAAGTAATCGGCTAAGTTAAGTTCAGTCGTTGTACCTGATTGAACACATACTGAAGCGCCATCAAGCTCTTGAGCACTTGTAAGGCCTAGTTCTTTTTTAACCATGAAGCCTTGACCATCGTAGTAGTTTACACCTACGAAGTTGAGACCTAGGGCACTGTCACGATGTAATGTCCATGTTGTGTTACGAGATAGTACGTCGATTTCACCAGATTGAAGCGCGGTAAAACGCTCTTTTGCTGTTAGAGGTACATACTTAACTTTAGTTTTGTCACCGAGTACAGCCGCTGCAAGCGCTTGACAATACTCAACATCGATTCCTTCCCATTCACCTTTTGAGTTAGGGTTAGAGAACCCTGGAAGACCGGTACTTACACCACAAGTTAAAAAGCCTTGAGATGTGACTTTGTCCAGAGTGCTTTCTGCCGCTGATGCTGATGTTGCCATCATCGCAGTTGATGCAGCTACTACTGAAGCAAGAAGTGTTAGTTTATTTGTCATTTGTATCCTTCCTTGTTAACCAGGTGACACCTGATACTCGTGCTCATTTGAGTTTTTCTATATGTGTTACGTTTTCTATGACCTTGTTACTCAAATCAAACGGGTTGCATTTTGCAAATGAAACTGTGTGCGATTTAAACAACTATTTATAAGGTTAGGAAAGGATCCGTACTTTCACAAATGTATAATTTAAAAAGAATTTTGAATGAAATCACAAATCCGAACACAATTAGAATGACCAAATGTTAACTTAATGTAAATAGTGCAGCGGCTCACACTGTTGGTGCAACAAGATTTAGATTTTTATATTGATAATTGACTAGGTAAATATTCTGAATCAACATCACAATGCTGAAACATTAAACTTCAGAAAGATTGAAATTTGGTGAATAAATATTTTTATTACACTTGGATAGTTATTAATATGCTCCAAATTTGGTAGCATGGTTGAATAGTTATTGAAGTCGTCTCAAGGAAGAACATGCGTTATTTCCCAATGTTTTTAGATGTAGAGAATAAGCCAGTTCTAGTGGTTGGTGGGGGTGAGGTTGCTTGCCGAAAAGTCGACAGTTTGTTAAGAGCAGGGGCGAATGTAACGGTAGTGTCTCCCAAGGTTGCGCCTTACTTAAAGCAGTTAGTTGACGAGAGTAAACTTCATTGGGTTCAAAACTTTTACTCGGCACAAATTATCTCGGAAAATTATTTGCAGGTATGGGCTACAACAGACAACCCGAACTTGAACCATCAAGTACATAATGATGCGAAAAAACTGGGTATTTTAGTCAATGTAGTGGATGACTTGCCTTACTGTGACTTCATCACTCCATCTATAATAAATCGCGGAAGAATCCAAATTGCGATCTCTAGCGGTGGTGCATCGCCTGTTTTGGTAAGAAATATTAGAGAAAAACTCGAAACTGTGCTTCCGCAAAATATAGGTTTGATTGCAGACTTTGGTGCATCAAAACGCAATTCAATCAAAGAGTCGTTTCCTACTGTCGATGAGCGTCGCAAGTTTTGGGAGCGATTCTTGTCATCAAGCTTTATCGAACAGGTCGTAGATAGAGAGCAATTAGAAGCGTTTTACCAACAAGCGTTGACCGAAGGTGTAGACAATGAAGGTCAGGTAACTTGGATCGAATTTGAGCAAGACGTTGAGTTATTGCCTATGAAGGCCCTACGTTTGATGCAAGAAGCAGAGTTAGTGCTTTCACCGAACGATTGTCCATTTGAATTTGTTGACCTGTGCCGCCGAGACGCAGAAAGAGAAGGCTATGCTGACAGTGGAGAGCTGTCGACTAAGCTTGAGCAAGCGAGGGCCGAGAAATTGCGAGTGTGTGTCTTTATTCCACCAGCGAGTGTTGAGTTCAATTTACTGGCCGGCAAAGACCTTAAACTGTCTGTTGCCAAAGTGCTCAGTTGAGTTGATAGATTTTAGTTGAAGTGAGCGCTTTCTAGTTGTTTGAAATCGGCTAGATACGCTGAATAATACTGAGCTGTGTCTCGTCCTAAAATACGTTGACAGTATTTCTAATAAGTCAACAGCGTCAGCTGTTGGCTTTTTTCATGCACCTCATTTGGAGTTTTCATTCTGAGACTAAGGTGCGGCCTCATGTTGTTATAGGT